>NZ_JFJV02000229.1:0-26663 GCF_000611145.1 Cupriavidus sp. SK-3
CGAGGCAAAGAAGAGTGACCGGCGTCCCCCGAAGGGGGATGTCGTACGCTGTTGGGTGCAACAACCAACACCGTTCAAACAAGACCACGCAGCGAAGAAACCGCACCAAGCCCTTGAGTCCAACAACCAACACCGCCACCAAAGAAACACAACCCAGCGCACGACGACGCTCACTCACCCCACGCACCAAATCCCTACTCCATAGTCAACCCGGCCAACCTCCCCAACGTAGCCAGCGCAGCGTCACTCCGCTCATCAAAATCATGCCCGCAATTAATCCGCAGGCAGTGCCGAAACCCCCCATGCGCAGAAAAAATCGGCCCTGGCGCAATACTGATCCCATGGGAAAGCGCGTAACGATGCAATGCAAGGCTATCGGTCCCCACCGGCATTTCAATCCACAGGAAATAACCGCCAGCCGGCCGCGTAGCCCGGGTACCCGCCGGAAAATGCCGCGCGATGGCCTGCGCGAACGCATCCTGCCGCTGCGCCAGCGCCTGGCGCAACTGTCGCAGGTGGCGGTCGTAGCCGCCCTTCTCCAGATAGTTGAGAATAGCCGCCTGCGTCGGCGCGGCCACCGTCAACGTGCTGGTGAGCTTGGCCCGCGCCACCTCGCGCGCGAAGCGTCCCGGTGCGGCCCATCCGATCCGGTATCCCGGCGCCAGGCACTTGGAAAATGAGCCGCAATGCATCACCAGGCCTTTCGTGTCGAATGCCTTCGCCGGCGTCGGCCGCTTGTTGCCGAAGTAGAGTTCGCCGTACACATCGTCCTCAATCAGCGGCACCTCGAAGCGCGCCAGCAGCTTCACCAGCTCGCGCTTCTTGGCGTCGGGCATCAGGCTGCCCAGCGGGTTCTGGAAATTCGTCATCAGCCAGCATGCGCTTGGGCGATGGCGCTCCAGCGCGCGGGTGAGGGCGTCGAGTTCGATGCCTTCGCGCGGATGCGTGGGCACTTCGATGGCGCGCAGCCCGTGGCGCTCCAGCGCCTGCAGCGCGCCGTAGAAGGTGGGCGACTCGATGATGACTGCGTCGCCCGGCCGCGTGACTGCCGCCAGGCAGAGGTTCAGCGCTTCCAGCGCGCCGTTGGTGATGACGATCTCGTCGGTGTGCACGGTGAGCCCGTCGATCAGGTAGCGCAGCGCGATCTGGCGGCGCAGGCCGGCGTTACCCGGTGTCATGTCGTCCACCGAGCTCCACGGGTCCAGGTGCTGGATCACCCCCGACATCGACTTGGCCAGACGTTCCAGCGGAAACAGCAGCGGGCTCGGAAACGCGGAGCCCAGCGGCACCAGGTCGCGCTGCTTGGCCGACGCCAGCACGTCGAAGACCAGATCGCTCACATTCAGCTCGGTCGAGCCTTCTCCCGGCTGCGATGCCACCTCGGGCTCCGGCGGCAGCACGCGGGTGGTGCTCGCCACGAAGTACCCGGAGCGCTGGCGCGCGACGATCAGGCCGCGCGCTTCCAGCAGGTAATAGGCCTGGAACACCGTGGAGGGGCTCAGGCAGCGGCTGGCGCTGGCCTGCCGCACCGAAGGCAGGCGGTCGCCGGGCCGCAGCGTGCCGGCCTGGATCGATTGCGCGATGTCGTCGGCCAGCAATTCATAGAGCGTGCCGATAGGGGGTTCCATCTGGGGCTGGCGGGAGGTGGGCGGTTTGCTGCGCGGCATCGGCGGTCTGGGAAATCCACTGTTTGGCACATGGCCGGATTCTGACGACTGTACCGTATCAGCGCGGGGCACGGTGCAGTGTCGATGCAATGGCGATGTAGCGCCAGCAACGATTCCGCGGGGATGGGCGCGCTGCGGCAACTTGTCGCGTGCAAATCCCGCTGATCCGGTCGATTCGTCTTGATCTGCTTCTGTTCGGTCCTGCCTTGCCTGCTTAGCATTCAGCGCTGTCCGTTGACCGCGGCGGCCCTGTCGCCGTCGTGGGGAGTGCAAGGAAATCCATGGATCCCACGAGTCTGTTGTTAGCCACCTTCCTGCTGTCCGTAGGTGGGCTGTTTGCCTTCATCTGGTCGCTGCGCAAGGGCCTGTTCGATCTTGAGTCGGCTGGCGCGCGCACCATCTTCGCGGCTGGCGAGATCGGCCATCCGGAGGAGCCATCGAGCGATGCCGCGCAGCAGCATGCGCTGTGGACCGGCGCCGCGTCCAGCCGGCAGCCGGCATCCGCCGCCGCGGCGGCCCGCGCCGATCTCGAAGCCGAACTGGCCGCGCGCCATGAGGCCGATCGCTCCAGTTCCCTGCCAGCCCTGCTGATGCTGAGCTGTGCCGTGGTGTGGCTGGTGGTGGCTTCCGCCGCCGGGCTGCTCAGTTCGCTCAAGCTGCATATGCCCGACCTGCTGACCGGGCAGGCCTGGCTGAGCTTCGGCCGCCTGCGCACGATGCACCTGAACGCGGTGGCCTACGGCTGGGCGCCGATGGGGCTGCTCGGGCTGACGCTGTGGATGCTGCCCAGGCTGTTGCGCACGCCGCTGCTGGGCGGGCGTTTCGCCATGATCGGCGCGCTGGTCTGGAATGCCGGGCTGGTGGCGGGGCTGGGCGCCATCGCCGTGGGCATCAATGCCGGCATGGAATGGCTGGAGATCCCGTGGCAGGTGGGCTTGCTGTTCGCGCTGGGCGGGATGCTGATCGGCCTGCCGCTGGCGTTCATGCTGCAGAAGCGCCGCGTGCACCATCTGTACGTGTCGGTCTGGTATATCGGCGCGGCGCTGTTCTGGTTCCCGGTGCTGTACGTGGTCGCCAAGATCCCGGGCGTGCACTTCGGCGTGGAGCAGGCCACCATGAACTGGTGGTTCGGCCACAATGTGCTGGGGCTGTTCTATACGCCGCTGTCGCTTGCGGCCGTGTATTACTTCCTGCCCAAGGTGATCGGGCGCCCGGTACGTTCGTACAACCTGTCGCTGCTGGGTTTCTGGACGCTGGCGTTCTTCTACGGCCAGGTCGGCGCGCACCACCTGATCGGCGGGCCGATTCCGCCGTGGCTGATCACGCTGTCGATCGTGCAGAGCGTGATGATGATCATCCCGGTGACCGCATTCTCGGTGAACCAGCACCTGACGCTCAAGGGGCATTTCGGTGCGCTGCGCCACTCGGCCACGCTGCGCTTCATCGTGTTCGGCGCCATCATGTACACGCTGGCATCGGTGCAGGGCTCGTTCGAGGCGCTGCGCTCGCTCAATGCGGTGACGCACTTCACGCACTTCACCGTGGCCCACGCGCACCTTGGCATGTACGGCTTTGTGTCGATGGTGATCTTCGGCGGCATCTACTTTGCCCTGCCGCGCATGGTCGATGCGCCGTGGCCCCGGCCCGCGCTGATCTCGCTGCATTTCTGGCTGGTGGTGGCGGGCTTCCTGACCTACCTCATCACGCTGAGCATCGGCGGCGTGCTGCAGGGCCTGGCGCTGCTGGACCCGGCGCGCCCCTTCATGGATTCGGTGGCGGTCACGCTGCCCTGGCTGCAGGGACGCTCGCTCGGCGGCGCGCTGATGACGCTGGGGCACCTTGTCTTTGCCTTCCACTTTGCCTTGATGGTCTTGCGTCCTTCCGCGCTTGCGCAGACCGATCGCATGGTTTCCCAAGCGGCTGCCTGAACATGGAAAACGAACTCAAACTTGTGGGCGGGGCCATGGTCACGCTCTCGCTCGCCACCTCGGCGATGATCGTGGTGCCCTTCCTGCAGCTCAAGGATGTGCCCGCGCCCGCGGCGCTGGCGCCCTATACCAGCGAGCAGTTGCGTGGCCGCGAGGTCTATCTCGCCAACGGCTGCATTGCCTGCCACACCCAGCAGCCCAGTTCCACCGGCGCCGGGCGCGCCGACGGGCAGCGCGGCTGGGGCCGCCCATCGGTGGCGGCCGACTACCACTACGACAGCCCCCCTTTGCTCGGCACCATGCGCACCGGCCCGGACCTGTTCAATATCGGCGTGCGCCAGCCCAGCGCCGACTGGCACCTCGGCCATCTCTACCAGCCGCGCGCCTACGTGGCGGACAGCATCATGCCGGGCTATCCGTTCCTGTTCGAGCTGAAGCCGGAAGGCGCGGTGAGCAAGAGCGACAAGGTTGTCGCGCTGCCCGGCGGCACGGTGCCGCCGGGCAAGGTGGTGGTGGCCACGCCCCAGGCGCTGGACCTGGTGGCCTACCTGACCGGCTTGCGCCACACGTACCCGGTGGTTGACCAGGCCGCCGCGGCAGCCGTTCCCGCGCAAGTACCCGGCAGCGCCACGCTTGCCTCCGCACCGTCCATCCCGCGCGGTGCGGCCGCTTCCACCCAATCCACTTCCAGCTCGCCGGCGCCCTCCGACGCCGGCGTGGCTCCGCTCCGATGAAACCACCCGCCCACAAGACAGAGAACGCCGATCCGCACGAGCAGCACAATCCGGTGCCCAAGGTAGTGCTGGCACTGGTGTGCGGCCTGCTGGTCTGGGCCGTCAGCTACATCGCCATCGAGCGGGCCGACGGCAGCGCCGCGCTGGGCGACCGGCGCGACGTCGCCGCGCTGGCGGCACCGGCAGGGCAGGGTACCGTGGCCGATGGCAAGCAGTTGTTCGCGGCCAATTGCCAGGCTTGCCACCAGGCCAGCGGGCAAGGCATTCCCGGCGTGTTCCCGCCGCTGGCCGGCTCGCCCTGGGTCACGGGCGAGCCGGACCGGCTCGCGCAGATCCTGCTGCACGGCATGACCGGCCCGCTGGACGTGCTCGGCACCACCTACAACGGCGCCATGCCCGCTTTTGGCGAGCAGTTTTCCGACGCGGAGATCGCGGCACTGGCCACGCATATCCGCGGCCAGTGGGGCAACGGCGCCGCGCCGGTGGAGGCCGCGCAGGTAGCGGCGGCGCGCGCCGCCTCCGCCGCGCAAAAGGAACCCTGGCACGGCGGCGAGGCGCTGCAGGCGTTCATCCAGGCGGGAGGTGCCGCCAAGCCATGACGCGCGCGTGGGGCAAGACGCTGCTGATGGTGGCGCTGGTGCTGGCGGCGGCCGGCGCGGCGGTGTTCGCCACCACGCGCGGCTTGCGCACGGTCAGCGCCGACGGCGCGCGTCGCCTCGATCTTGCCCGCGCGCCGCGCGAACTGCCGGCGCTGGTGCTGCTCGACCAGGCCGGCGCGCGCCACGCCTTCGGCGGCGCGGCGGCGGACAAGGGCGGCGCCCCGCTCACGCTGGTGACTTTCGTCTATACGCAGTGCACGGCGGTCTGCCGCACCAGCGCTTCGGGGCAGGCGTGGCTGCAGCAGCAATTGCGCGAGCGCCGCTTGCAGGACAGCGTGCGCCTGCTGACGCTGAGCTTCGACCCGGTGCATGACCAGCCCGCTGTGCTGCGCGCTTATGCACGCACCCTGCGCGCCGATCCGGCGCTCTGGACCTTTGCGACGGTGGCCGATCCCGCGCGGCTGCGCAGCCTGCTCGACGCCTTCGGCATCGTCGTGCTGCCCGATGGCCTGGGCGGCTACTCGCACAATGCCGCGCTGTTCCTGGTCGACGGGCACGGCCGGCTGGCTGCCGCCTACGATGTGGAGCGGCCGGACCTGGCGCTGGCCGACGTACTGCGGAGCCGGCTGTGAAGGCGCTGGCGCGCGGCTGGCTCCCCTGCCTGCCCGGCGTGCTGCTGGCGCTGGCTGCGTTGTTCCGGCCGTGGCTCGAGGCCACCATGGCCAGGCATATGGGGCTGGAATTGCCCTTGCTCGCGCTGCTGGGCTGGTGGGCCGCGCGCTGCGCCGGCCGGCGGCTCACGGACTGGCTGGCCCCATGGAATGCCGCCGGCCTGCCGGGCTTGCTGGCAGCGTGGTGCATCGCCAGCTACTGGATGCTGCCGGTGGCGCTGGACGAAGCCACGCTGGCGGCGCCGGCGGGCATGGCCAAGGTCGCGGGCATGGTGCTCGCGGGCCTGCTGGCGCGCGCTTCCTGGCAGGCCGCCGGCCCCGTGCTGCAAGGCTTCTTTGTCATCAACGGCGTCTGG
This sequence comes from Cupriavidus sp. SK-3, assembly GCF_000611145.1. Taxonomy (NCBI): domain Bacteria; kingdom Pseudomonadati; phylum Pseudomonadota; class Betaproteobacteria; order Burkholderiales; family Burkholderiaceae; genus Cupriavidus; species Cupriavidus sp. SK-3. Next base: position 5,956 of record NZ_JFJV02000229.1, read on the forward strand.
ATGATGCTGACCGCCGGCTTGCTGTACCAGGAGGCGGATGCGCAACTATGCAGCACCTACCTGATCGACGAACAACTGGTGGCGGGCCGCGCGCTGGTGCTGTGGGCGCTGGCCTTGCTGGCGGTGTGGCTGTTCGCGATCGCCAGCCGGCTGGCGGTGGATCCCGAGCCGGCCGCATAGCCCGGCGGCGTTGCCTTGCGCATAGGCGTGGTGTAACGTTACGCCAACCTTCGGCCCGCGGGCCAGGAATCCCATCTTCAACGGACCATCATGATCCACGCCGCGCACGACGCCTTTGCCGCCATCGCCACCCCTGCGGGTGGGGCCCGGCCGTGCGTCGCCGCCATCGCGCCTCCTGTCACCTCGCCGCCGCGCGCCGGGGCCGGCCTTGCGCCGCCGCCCGCCGTCGCGCTGGGCTGATCCGCAGCCCTGTCTTTTCCGGCATTTTCCGGTTTTTCCCTGCTCCGGCTTTATCCCTGACTGACGCCAGGGCGCATGTTGCGCCCGCGTGACGCCGGGGTGCGCCGGAGCCGATCGATTCCCCGTGACAGGTGAATACCATGGCTTTGAACAAAACCGCCCTGAGCGCGTATGGCTCGACCACGCTCTTCGTGCTGCTATGGAGCAGCGGCGCGATCTTCGCGCGCCTGGGGCTTGAATACGCTTCTGCTTTTGCCTTGCTGGTCGCGCGTTTCGCGCTCGCGCTGGCCGTCCTTCTTGTACTCGCGGCATGGCGCCGCCGCTGGTTGCCGGCGGCAGGCACGCGGCCGCAGGTGATCGCGGCGGGGCTGCTGCTGACCGGTGCGTACTCGATCTGCTACCTGCTGGCGCTGGCGCGCGGCATTACGCCCGGCGTGCTGGCAACGGTGCTGGGCGTGCAGCCGATCCTGACCTTGCTGCTGGTGGAGCGGCGCTTTTCCGCGCGCCGCCTGGCTGGTCTTGCCGTGGCGCTGGGCGGACTGGTGCTGGTGGTCTGGCAGGGCATCGGCATGGCGCGTGTTTCGGCGCCGGGCATGGGCTTTGCGCTGGCGGCACTGGCCTGCATGACGATCGGTGCCATCCTGCAGAAGAACATCCGGCAGGCGCCGCTCGACGTGCTGCCCTTGCAGTACTGCGCGGGGTTGGCGCTGTGCCTGTTGTTCGTGCCGTTCCAGCCGATGGAGGTGATGCCGGCGGCCGGCTTTGTGTTGTCGCTCGCCTGGCTGGCGCTGGTGATTTCGGTAGGCGCCACGCTGCTGCTCTACACGCTGATCCAGGCGGGAAACCTGGTCAACGTCACCAGCCTGTTCTACCTGGTGCCGGCGGTGACCGCGCTGATGGATTACCTGTTCCTGGGTAATCGCCTTGCCGCGCTGAGCATGGGGGGCATGGTGGCGATCGTGCTCGGGCTGGTGCTGGTGTTCAGCGAACAAGCGCGCGCACGGTAACGAAACCGGCCCCGGCCGCAAACGCGCAGGAGGGCGCGCCGCGGGCCGGGGCCGGCTTGCGAAGCGGGGCAGCGTATCAGGCGTGCGCCAGCATCGTCTCCTGGCGTTGCGTTGGCAAGACCAACTCGGGCACGGCCTGGAACAGCGGTGCGGCGATGGTGCCCACCTCGAAACGCGCGGGCGCTTCGCGGGCCAGGCGGCGCAACCGTTGCAGCCGGGCTTCCAGGCCAGCGTCGGGCTGTGTGTCGAGGCAGAGGCTGGACGGGCACGCCACGCCGAGGATATCGAGCGCCTGCTTGAAGTTGGCGGGCGTCAGCCCCTCGGCGGGGTTCACCGCTACCACGTGGGGATGCAGGTGCGCGTATTGCTCGCCTTGCATCGACGCGGTGTCGCAGGTCAGGATGGCGAAGGCCGGCGGCGCCGGGCGGCGGGCGAAGTAGGCCGCGATACGCGCGGCGTGGCCGCCGGGCACTTCGGGCGTCATGCCCTCGACCTGGAGATCCAGTTGCTGCAGGATGGCGGCGGGAACGCCGCGGCGCCATGCCTCGGAGATCACTACGCGGGCACCGGCCAGGCCGAACAGCCGCCGCACGAAACCGAGGGCGACGGGATCGAAGAAGCGGACGTCGCGCAGGGTTCCCGTATCGGGAATTCCGCCCAGCCGAGCCTCGGAGCGGCTCGAATAGAGGACACCGGGGACGTCGAGCATGATGAGGCGTTCTGACATGATTTCCTTTGGTTGCAGCGCCTGGTTGGCACGTTTGAAGATTACGACGCAACCACGGAAATCTGGAGGGGCGCGGAATGCCTAAGTTGCAACATATCTGTAACTTGAGATGCGACTTGGTAAAAATCAGCGATTCGCCCGCCCGAGATGTTTCGGCAGGAAACAACTTGGCGGGGCGATTCACGACCGGCAGCCGGTTTTCACGAAGCCGCACGCCTTCGGCTACAACATGCCGGTGGCCGCGGACAGCCGCTCGACGCTCCAGCCTTTGCCCAGCAGGATCATGCGCGTGTGCAGGTCGTCGTGAACCTGGCTGCTGACCGTGCGCCCGAGATAGGTCAGGGTCTTGCAGCGCAAATCCACATAGCCCAGCGCATAGTGCCGGGACAGCGCGTGCCACAGCGCGTTGGCGCCGGGCGACTGCCGGGCGCCGCTCATCAGGCAGAGGCCCGCATCGAGTCCCCACCGATAGATCGCCGTGGCCAGCCCGCGCCGCTGGTAGGCCGTCTCGAACTTGGAGTGCGGTGCGCGCAGGTGGGGATCGGCGCGCCGGCCTACCTCGATCAGCCGGTTGAAGACGGTGTAGCCGGCCAGCCGCTTGCGTGCGACGTCTTCCACATAGACGTAGTACTCGCCGTCGGCCTCGCGATAGCGGATCACGAGCCCGGGCGAGTCCGTGGCGACCGCCGGGATATCGTGCAGGCGGTCGCCCGGCCGGTGGAGGCGGCCGTAGATGGAGCCGAACTCCTGGTCGAGCTCGGCGGGACGGTGGCTGACATCGATGCGCAGTTCCAGCTTGCGCGCGAGCCACGGGAAGGTCATGACTGGGGCCATGATGGCCATGGCAATCTCCTCGCTGCCATGCGCCCCGGGCGGGGTGCATGGGGGTTCATCATCGGTCCGGTAGCGCAGGCGCTAAACGGGCATGTGCTGGAAGCCCCGTGCCAGGGCAAACACCACGACCATGAAGAAGACCAGGATCAGCAAGACTTTGTAGAACATCGCTTTACCTCCGGGGAAAGGATCAAGGAACGGATTCAGGCGGGACGCGCGTCACCCGGGGCCGCGGGCGCGCGGCGGCATCTCAGCGCATGGCGGGTTCCTCCCACCAGCCGCTCACCAGCCCCTCGGGCTTCGCCGCGGCAAGCACCTTCGCGCTCGCCGGCCAGGCATCGACCCTGACATCCAGCCCGGCGTACACGCCATAGCCCGCTCCCGCGCGGATTTCGTCCCGCGCCTGCAGGCCCTCGCCGGCCTTGATGGCGCATTCGGCAAGGATGGCCTCTTGCGCCTTGATGCCCCAGCCCGCTTCGAGATGCATTCCTGAGCGGATCGAGGCGCCGCACTCGATGCCGTGCCCGGCGCGAATGGTGTGGCGCGCGTCGAGCGTGCCGCCGGCGCGAATGCTCTTGCCGCAATGGATGGCGGCTTGCGTAATCAGGTCGTGGCCGACCAGCGCGCTGCCGGACAGCGCGATCTTGCCGCCGCAAAGCACATCCCAGCCCGCCTTCAGGTTGCCGCCGCCAGTGATGGCGTCGCGCACGTCGATGCCCCATGCGGCCTTGATATCGCCGGCGGCTTCCAGCACGCCGGCGCAATGGATGCCGCCCGCGGCCACGATGTCCGCGCCGGCCACGATGGCGCGGCCTGCGCGGATGCCGCCGCCGGCCCGGATGGCACCGCCTGCCCTGACCGTGGTCTCCACGTCGATGCCGCCGCGCACCAGCAGCGAGCCGGCAAAGACCACGGCCTCGGCGTCGATGGCATCCACGGCCAGTACGGCATCGGTGGGGCCGAACTGCGTCAGCAGCCAGCAGGCATCGTCGACACGGCCGGCTTCGACGAGGGCGTCGAGCAGGCGCTGGTAGTCGCTGCCGTCCTGGCGGTTACGGACGAACCAGCGGTAGCCATCGGCGCAGGGGCGCTTGGCTTTGACAAAATTCTTCGTGAGCTCCATGGCGATAGGGGCGTGCGTAATGCGTGCCGCGGACGCGCCGCGGCAATGGAACGGCGTGCAAGGCCATGACGGGGCAACGGCTATGCCGGCGCCCCGTGGTCAATCAGAGATTGATGAGAAGGTAGACGGCGACGACAGTGCCTATCGCACAAAGGGTCTTGTGATAGATCGAGGACGAAGACATTGGCTTTCTCCCAGGTTGCACGTTGGACAAGGGGCGCGATGGCGCCCACAGGCAAAGTGCCGTGCGGGGAAAGTCAGGACCTGGCTGGTGAGTCCTGGTTTCCCCGCACGGCCAAGAGAAGCACGGCGGCGAAACCATGGAAGTAGGCCGCGGCCGTTGTGGCGCGGCACGAGCGCACGCAGCCCCGTGCCGCGCACGCACGCAGGGCCGCGGCATGCATGGCATGCCGGCGGATTGCGTTGAGGTGCGGGACGAGGAGCATGTGGTCTCGGATGAAGGGTAGGAAATTCTGCCAGGAGCGCTGCGTGTTTACAGGCGGCAACATCTCTTATGCCATATCGGGAAGGCCTTGTCCAGCCAGCCGCCCTGCGCATCTCTTCCGGACCGGCGCCTGCCGCCTAGAATGAATGCTCCCCGAACTCACGGGAGATCCCATGCATCTCGAAGGTTCCTGTCATTGCGGCGCGGTCAGCTTCAGCCTGGAGTCGGACTCGCCCTATCCCTTCATGCACTGTCACTGCTCGATCTGCCGCAAGACGGCTGGTGGCGGCGGCTATGCCATCAATCTGGGCGGCGACGCGGCCACCCTGAAGGTTCGCGGCAAGAAGCATATCGGTATCTATCACGCCGTGATACGCGAGCCCGGCCAGCGTGCGCGGCGCTCGAAGGCGGGGCGGCATTTCTGCCTGAAATGTGGCAGCGCACTATGGCTGTGGGATCCGCGCTGGCCGGAACTGGTGCATCCGCACGCGTCGGCGATCGACACGCCGCTGCCCAGGCCGCCGGAGGTGGTGGAAGCCGCGCTGGACTATGCCGCGCCCTGGGTCGACGTGCCCAAGGGGCGGGGCCATGTGCATTGCGGTACCTGGCCTGCCGAGTCGCTGGCGGAGTGGCACCGGCGCAAGGGGCTGCAAGGCTAGGCGGGCGCTTGTCCGGGCGCCTGTCAGCCGCGCGCCAGCATGATCGCGGCGGTGGCGATCAGGCACACGGCGAACAGCGCGCGCAGCCGCCGTTCCGGCATGCGGTGGGCCAGCGCCACGCCCCACGAGATGGTCAGCATGCCGCCGAGGGAGAGCGGGATGCCGCTAGCCCAGTCGACATGGCCGGCGTGGGCGTAGGTGGCCAGTGCCACCACCGCGCCGGGCGTGACCAGCGCCAGCGCCAGGCCTTGCGCCGCCGCCTGCCGGTAGCCGAACAGTCCCACCAGGGCAGGCGCGGCCACCACGCCGCCGCCGACACTGAAGAACCCGGAAAATGCGCCGCCCACCGCGCCGAGCGCCGGAATCCAGCGCGGCGACAGGCGGCTTTGCTGCACCGTGGCAGCGCGCCCTGGCAGCAGGCGCCACAGGAAATAAAGCGCCAGCCCGATCATGAAGCAGGCAAAGATGCGGCGCAGCAGCACGGCATCGATGGCGGTGGCGAGGCGCGCGGAGGCATAAGTGGCCACGACCGCCGACAGCCCGAGTACGGCCGCCGTGCGCAGGGCGATGTCCGCGCGCCGGCGGTATTGCCAGAAGCCGATCACCACATTGGGCGCGATCATTACCAGCGCGGTGCCCTGCGCCAGTTGCTGGTCCATGCCGTAGAGCAGCCCCAGCGCAGGGATGGCGATCAGGCCCCCGCCGATGCCGAATAGCCCGCCGACGGCGCCCAGCAAGCCACCGAGGCCAAAGATCAGTGCGCAGGACAGCAGGGAATGGGCAGGCATGAGGATGGAAAGCTGGAGGGCGCGCAAAGGGCGTGCACTGCTTGGGGAGTGATAACGTCCGCCGGGCCGACGGAAAAGGGAAAAGAGCAGCGGGAAGCGCGCAATGATACGTGGGTTTGGCGAGCGTCGGCGGTGTGACCGGATTTGTGCTCTATACGACGGCTTTGTCAGGGTTTTCCCTCGAAATTGCCATTTCCGGTGCTTTCGTCAGTCTTATTTGCTTCCGTGAAAGCCGTTTGTAATGCAGTTCAGTTTGAATGCGCTCGGAAGATCTTTTGCCACCGCCGGATGCGGGCAAGAACGCGGCCGGTTCCACGGAGATACGTGAATATTCGCTATCTCGGTGCACCGATCGGCGGGCATGGTCGTTTACCGCACACTAAAGTCGAACCGAGCCAGATTGATCGTGTCTTTTTCCATTCCTCGTTTCCTGCTGATAAGCCTCTTCAGTGCCGCAGCGGGCGCTGCCATGGCCGGCTCGGATGTGCCGCAAAGTGCGCCCCTGCCAATGGATGGCCCCTGCGTTGCGCCGCCGGCCAAGGCAGCGCTGACCATCGCCCAGGTGCGCCTGGATGCGATGCGCTGCAACCGCGACATCATCGCCGCGCGGCGCGGCGAGGAGGCCAGCCAGGCGGATATCCAGATTGCCTCGCAGCGGCCGAACCCGGTGCTCAGCCTGGGTGTGGCCAATATCAACCCCCACCTCGGCGTCGGCGCGGGCAGCCCGCGCAGCAAGACGGTCGATTCGACCCTGCGCGTGGACCAGACCATCGAGACGGCCAACAAGGGCGGATTGCGCGCGGATACCGCGCGCGCCAACAACCGCGCCGCCGGCGAAGTGCTGCAGGCCGTGATCACCCAGCAAACCAGCGCTGTCGAGCAGGCATTCTATGAAGCGCTGGTGAGCCAGGAACGCGTCGCCGTACTCACCGAGACCCTGGCCCTCTATGGCCGCACCCAGCAAGCCAATGAGTCGCGGCTGAAGGCCGGCGACGTCTCGCGCGCGGATGTCAGCAAGCTGCAGCTTGATGTGATGCGCGCCCAGACCGACATGCGCAGCGCCATGGCCGACCATGCGAGCGACAAGGCTGCGCTGGCGCAGGCGATCGGCGTGCCCGGCACGCTGGCCAGCAACCGCCTGGTGGCCGATTGGCCTGCCCTCGATGTGCCGGTGCCGGAACCCGATGCCGATACCGTGCAGCGCCGCCCCGACGTGACCGCGGCCGAGGCCCGCCTGGCCGCCGCCGCCAGCGCGCGCGATCTGGCCCGCGCCGGCCGCGTGCCCGACGTCACCGTTGGCGCGCAGGCTGAGCACTACCCCACCTCGCCCTCCAACCAGACCGGCAGCGGCAACAGCTTCGGCGTGTTCGTGTCGATCCCGCTCTACGTGCGCCACAGCTTTGGCGGTGAAGCCCGCCGCGCGGAGGTGGATTACTACGCCGCGCTGGACGATCGCAACCGCGTGCTGCTCGAAGCGCAGAACGAACTGGAGCGCTCGCGAAACCAGCTCGAAGCCGCGCGCCTGTCGCTCAAGCAGATGATGGAAGGCGTGGTCCCGACCGCGGAAAGCGTTGCCGGCAGTGCCGAGTTCGCTTATTCCAAGGGCGCCAGCAGCGTGCTTGACCTGCTCGATTCGCGCCGGGCGCTGCGCCAGACGCGCCTGGATGCCGTCACCGCCCAAGGCGAATTCGCCAAATCCCTGGCGGCTTATCGCGCCGCCCTGCAGTCCTCACCCAATTCCCAGGTTCGTACCGATGTACCGCGTCCTTAATTCCGTGTCTGCTCCGATGTCCGTTTCGATGACCGCTACGCCTGCCTCGATTTCCCCCGCCCGTGCCACGGCCCGCCACGGCGTTGCCGCGCGGCTGGCCGCGTTTTCGCTGGTTGCCCTGGCACTGGCCGCCTGCGGCAAGCAGGAAGCCCCGCCCCCCAACGACGAGCCCAAGGTCAGCGGCAATACGATTGAATTCCCCGCCACGGTCAGGACGCTGCCCGGCATTTCGGGCCAGGCCGTCAAGAGCGGCGGCGAGCGCATGCTGAGCCTGCCCGGCCGCCTGGTATGGAACGAGGACCGTACCGTGCGCGTGACCACGCCGTTTGCCGGCCGCGTGACCGAGGTGCTGGTGCAGCCGGGAAGCAATGTGAAGGCCGGGCAGTCGCTGGCCACGCTGACGTCGACCGACTTCGGCATCGCCCAGGCCGATGCCCGCAAGGCCGCCGCCGATTCCGCCTACGCCGGCAAGGCGCTGGCGCGCCAGCGCGAGTTGTACAACGCCGGCATCGTGGCGCAGAAGGAACTGGAGCAGACCCAGGCCGACGCCGCCCGTGCCAGCGCTGACCTGCAGCGCACCCAGGCCGCGCTGCGCCAGTACGGCGCCGCTGCGCAGGGCGAGGGCGCGAGCAACCGCTTTGCCTTGCGCACGCCCATTGATGGCCTGCTGGTCGAGCGCAACATCAATGTCGGCATGGAACTGCGTCCCGACCAGCCGCCCGCCGCGCCGCTGTTCCTGGTGACCGATCCCAGCGAGCTGTGGGCGCAGGTCGATGCCGCCGAGTCCGACCTGGCACTGTTCAAGCCCGGCGTGACCGTGCAGCTCGTCTCCAGCGCTTACCCCGGCGAGACCTTCGCCGGCAAGGTGATCAAGGTGGCCGACTACGTCGACCCCGCCGCGCGCAGCATCAAGGTGCGACTGGCAGTGCCCAACCAGGACCGCCGCCTGAAGGCCGAGATGTTCGTCACTGCCAAGCTGCAGGCTGCCTCGTTCCAGGGCATCAGCGTGCCGTCGAAGGCGGTGTTCCTGGCCGACAACCGCAGCTACGTGTTCGTGCGCACCGCGCAGAACCATTTCGAGCGCCGTCTTGTCAAGCTGGGCGTGTCGTTGCCCGGCATCACCGAAGTGGTCGAAGGCCTCAAGGACGGCGACATGGTGGTGATCGAAGGCAACCTGTACCTGCAGGACATCCTGCGCGATGCCACCGCGGTCAACGCGGCCCGCGCCGGCGAAGCCAGCAGCGCCAGCGCGAAGCAGTGAGGAAGACCGCCACATGATTTCGCGTATCGTCCATTTCGCGCTGCACCAGAAGCTGTTCGTCTGGCTCGGCCTTGCCATCTTCATCGGGGGTGGCCTGGCGGCCTTCAAGAACCTGCCGATCGAAGCCTTCCCGGATGTCTCCGACATCCAGGTCAACGTCATCACGCTGTACCCGGGCCGTGCCGCCGAGGAAGTCGAACGCCAGGTCACGATCCCGATCGAAACCGCGCTGGCCGGCACGCCGAATTCCGTGCGGGTGTTTTCGCACACCCAGTTCGGCCTGTCCTTCCTGATGGTCACCTTCAACGACAAGGCCACCGACGTGGTGGCCCGCCAGCAGGTGATCGAGCGCCTGCGCGGGGTCGACCTGCCAGACGGCGTGCAGCCCGACCTGGCGCCGCTGTCCACCGCCATCGGCGAAATCTTCCGTTTCCGCCTGACCGGCAAGGGCTACACGGCGCAGGAACTGCGCACGCTGCAGGACTGGGTGGTGGAGAAGAATCTTCGCCAGGTTCCCGGCGTGGCGGATCTGGTCACCATTGGCGGCACCATCAAGCAGTACGAGGTGAACCCCAACCTGGCGAGGATGCGCGACGCGAAGATCTCGCTGTCGCAGCTCTTCACCGCCCTGCAGCGCGCCAACTCCAACGCCGGCGGCGGCGCCGTCGCGCACGGCCGACAGCAGTACCTGCTGCGCTCGCTGGGCAGCTTCTACACCTCGGCCGATATTGCCAACGTGGTGGTGTCGGAAGTGAACGGCACGCCGATCCTGGTCAAGGACATCGCCGATGTGCGCATCGGCTCCGCGCCGCCCCAGGGCCTGATGGGCCAGGACGATGAAGATGACATCGTCTCGGGCATCGTGGTGATGCGCAAGGGCGAGAACCCCTCGCTGGTGCTGGAAGCGCTCAAAAAGAAGATCGACCTGCTCGACAGCACGATCCTGCCCAAGGGCGTGAAAATCGTGCCCTACTACGACCGCTCCACGCTGATCGACAAGACCCTGCACACCGTGTTCGGCAACCTGGTCGAAGGCGCGCTGCTGGTGATGGCGGTGCTATACCTGTTCCTGGCCAATGTGCGCGCCGCGGCCATCGTGGCAATCGTGATCCCGCTGGCGATGCTGTCCACCTTCATCGGCCTGACCTGGGTGGGCATCCCGGCCAACCTGCTTTCGCTCGGCGCGATGGACTTCGGTATCATCGTCGACGGCGCGGTGATCGTGGTGGAGAACATCTTCAAGCGGCTGGGCGAGTTGAAGGAAGCGCAGATCAAGGACAGCCGCGCGCGCCTGCACGCGATCCTGCAAGCCACCACCGAAGTGGGCCGCCCGACAGTGTTCTCGATGATCATCATCATCGCCGCGCACATCCCGATCTTTACCCTGCAGCGCCACGAGGGCAAGATCTTCGCGCCCATGGCGTACACCGTCACGGGGGCGCTGGTCGGCTCGCTGATCATCTCGCTGACGCTGGTGCCGCTGCTGTGCCACCTGCTGCTCACGAAGAACATCGCCCACGAAGATAACTTCATGGTGCGCCACAGCAAGCGTCTCTACGAGCCGATGCTGGCCTGGGCGCTGGACCACAAGCGCACCGTGGTGGGCGTTGCCCTGGGTTTGCTGGTGGCTACCGTCGGCGTGGGCAAGTTCCTCGGCAGCGAGTTCCTGCCCGAGCTGGACGAAGGCTCGATGTGGGTCAGCTTCGACCTGCCGGCTTCGGTATCGACCAACGAAGCGCGCGAACAGGCCAAGCGGTTGCGCGGCGTCATTCGCCAGACGCCCGAGGTGAATACCACCATCTCCAAGGTGGGCCGCCCCGACGATGGCACCGATCCCAAGCTGATCAACACCGTTGAAATCCTGGTCGACCTGAAGAACGACAAGCAATGGCGCGCGGGCTACGACAAGCGCAAGATCATCAACGAGATCAACCACAATCTGCGCCAGCTGCCCGGCATCGAGCCCAATTTCTCGCAGCCGGTGCGCGACAACATTCTTGAGAGCATCTCCCAGATCAAGGGCCAGATCGTGATCAAGGTGCAGAGCGACAGCCTGCAGCAGAACAAGCGCGTGGCCGACCAGATCCTCGCCAACGTGCAGTCGGTCAAGGGTGTGATGCGCGCCTTTATCGACCGTGACGGCGAGCTGCCGCAGTATGTGCTGGACTTCGACCGCGCCCAGGCCGCGCGCTACGGCATCAACGTGGCCGACGTGCAGGACCTGATGGAAACCGCGCTGGCCGGCAAGGCAGCCACCGAGCTGTGGGAAGGCGAGAAGCACTTCAGCGTGGCGGTGCGCCTCAAGCCGAACGAGCGCGAGCTGCCCAACCTGCCGAATATCTTCATGCAGACCGCCGACGGCGCGCAGGTGCCGCTGTCGCAACTGGTGCACTTCCGCGCCGCTTCCGGCGCGATGAACATCAGCCGCGAGAACGGCCAGCGCACCACCTCCATCGGCATCTTCATCCACGACCGCGACATGGGCAGCGTGGTGAAGGACATGCAGGCGCTGGTGGCGAAGAACGTCAAGGCCGACGACGTCAAGATCAGCTGGTCCGGCGAGTTCGAAAACCAGGAACGCGCCATGGCGCGCCTGTCGATCGTGGTGCCGCTGTCGGTGCTGGTGATCTTCCTGCTGCTGTTCAACGCCTTCAAGTCGTTCAAGAGCGCCACGCTGATCATCTCGAACATCCCGTTCGCGCTGATCGGCGGCGTGTTCGCACTGTTCCTCACCGGCATTCCGCTGTCGGTGTCGGCGGCGATCGGCTTCATCGCGCTGTTCGGCCAGGCCGTGCTCAACGGCGTGGTGATGGTGACCTACTTCAACCAGTTGCGCGACGAGGGCATGCCGGTGCGCCAGGCCGTGCTGACCGGTTCGATGGACCGCCTGCGCACGGTGCTGATGACCGCGTTGCTGGCCATGCTGGGCTTGTTCCCGATGGCCATCTCGCGCGCCATCGGCTCGGAAACCCAGCGCCCGCTCGCCATCGTCATCATCGGCGGCCTGATCACTGCCACCATGCTGACGCTGATCGTGCTGCCCACGCTGTATGAGTGGATGGTGGGACGCACCTGGCCGGATGAAGAAAACGGCAACGGGAGCGATAACCGGCTGTCGGATTCGATGCCGGCCTGATCGACAGGCGGCTCCTGCCGCCCGCAGCCTCGAAAACCCGTCACCCTGGTGGCGGGTTTTTTTATCGGCTTTCGCTCGGCCGATGCTGCCCGCGAAACGCTCCGCAAGCCGCTCGCGCGGTGAAGGCATTCAATGGCCAGCCGGGCTGGTGTTGGCGCGGAGCGTTCAATCAGATGGCGGGACAGGCGGTTGCTGCCATTACAGGTTGCGCATCGCGCGGCTGCAAATGCGGCGGGTGGCGGCCGCCGGTTCGCCTTGCTGCCAGTGCAGGCACAGTGCGCGGACCCAGTCGGGACTATCCTTGGCAGCGTCATTGAGCCAGTTGGCCACCGAGTCCTGTACATAGGCCGACGTGTCGGCCTTCAACGGTTCCAGGAGCGGCAGGGCTCGCGCCGGATTCTTCTTCAGCGCGGCGATGTGCGCGCACCACACGCCGCGCGGGCGCAACGCTTCGCTGGCAAAACGGCGCAGCCTTTCCGACGGTGCGGCGGTCCAGGCGGCCAGCAGGGCGATGCTGCCATCGAGGTCCGCAGCGAGATGCGGCCGCACGGCCATCCAGGCCCATTCGCGCACGCCGAAATGCGGGTCGTCGGCCAGAGGCCGGATGGCCGCGAGCCGCTGGCTCAGGTCCGGTCCCGGCTGCATGCCGGCCATGAAGCAGGCCCAGCCGCGCACGGTGTCCGATGGATGCGCCTGGCAGCGTGCGATGCCCGCGGGGCCAAGCTCTTCGAACAAAACGGCGCCGATGCCGGCCATGCGCTTGAGGATGCCAAGCTGGCAGGCGGCTTCGGCCTGCCGGATGGCGGGTGGCGCGAGGTCTGGAAGCACGGCTCGCAACAGTGTGGCCTGATTCAACGCCAGACATTCGGCCAGCGTGGCGCTTTGCAGTTCGCCACGCTCCAGCGCGGCCAGGATGTCGGGTGGAATGTCCGCCGCCCGGCTGGCGCCCTTGCGTGTTGTCGGTTGCGTCATGCAGGATCCCCCGGCATGGCGCTGCGGCTGGCAATGCCCGCGGAGACCTTGTTCAGCAGCCCGGCGAGCAGGTTGCGCTCCTGTGCGGATAAGTCGCCAAACAGGCTGGCGATCCAGCGGCCGTGTTGGTCGAACACCTTCCTGGCGACTTGCTTGCCCCTGGGGGTCAGCCGGATGGTCAGCGCGCGCCTGTCCATGCTGTCAGCGTGGCGTTCGATCAGCGCCTCGCGCTCCAGCCCATCGAGCAGGCCGGTGATGGTGGCGCGAGTCACGCCAGCCTGCCCGGCGAGCGCGTTGGGCGCCAGTCCGTCCTTGGCCGCGTCCAGCAAGAACAACAGCACGAAACGGCCTTCGGACAGCCCATGCGGTGCCAGCAGCGCCGCGCAGTCGCGGTCAATCGCGGACGCCAGCGACAGTGCCTGGAAGCACAGCCGGATGCTGTCCAGATCGGGTAGTTGGCGTCGTTTGGCTGCGTCCAGCAGGGCCAGATATTTCTGTTCGAGCGCATTCATAGTGGCGCCATATTATATGGCGCCTAACTAAGTGACAAGTGCGCTTGCCTTGGCTGCTGAGTACGCTGAAACGGACGGGCTCGGTCCCCGCGTCGCGCCTGGCTGCTGAAGAGCGCCTTGCGCCCCAGTCCCTCACCCGGCTGATCGCCGAGCTGGAACAGGCGGGCTGGATCCGGCGCGAGAGGAATGAAGCCGACCGCAGGGAAATCCTGATCTCGCCGACGCCCAAGGGCGGCGATGTGCTGGCCAACGATATGCACGCCCGCACCGCGTGGCTGGAGGAGGCCCTGGCCGCCGCTCTGGATGACGGCGAGCGCGATGCACTGGGCAAGGCGGCGCACGCCATGCTCAAGCTGGCCGCGCACGATGCCACGTCGCCAGCCCCGGATGCGGGGGAGGAGCGGGGCGGTTCCTGAGCGGCCGGGCAGCCAGCGAGGCGCGCAGGGTGGCTTCGCCGCGTGCTACTCGCCGGTCCTGCGCGCCATGAAGTCCCGGGGCGCCTTGCCCAGCGCGCGCCGGAACATGGTGGAGAACGCACCGGCATTGGCATAGCCGGTCTCGGATGCCACATGCGCCAGCGGCTTGCCCCGGCTCATCAGGTCGACGGCGTGCGCAAGCCGCAGCTGCTGGCGCCACGCGGCAAAGCTGGTGCGCAGCTCGGTGCGGAACAGGCGCGCCAGGGTACGTTCGCTGGCGCCCGTCAGTTCAGCCCATTGCGCCAGGCTCAATGCCGAACCGGGCTGCTCCATCAGGGCGTCGCACAGTGCCTTGAGGCGGCGGTCGGTCGGCAGCGCCAGCCCCGGCCAGAGGGTGGGGGCGGCACGCAGCTCCTCGATCAGCAGGGCGGCGCTCAGATGGCGCCGCCGCTCGGACAGACTGGCGGCTTCGGTCAGCGCCATCATCAGGTGGCGCATCAGTGGCGACACTTCCAGGACTGAGCACGTGGCGAGCGACAGTGGCGACGCTGCCGGCAGCACATAGCAGGCGTGGAGCGCGGCCTCGCCCAGCGTGACCACTTCATGTTCCACGTCCGGCGGTATCCATACCGCGCGCATGGTCGGCACCACCCAGGTGGTCCCCGCCGCGGTCACGCGCATGCTGCCGCGCAGGGGACAGGAGACCTGTCCCCACGTATGCCGGTGGCGGCGAATGATCGCGTTGGGTGGCGGCAGGCGCAGGTGCACGATGACCGGCTGCCCGGCGGTGGGCTCTGTCAGCGGGACAGGCTGGTAGGCGGTGCGTGGCATCCGGTGTTGCTCCTTGTCGCCGCCGCTGTCCGCATTGGCCGCGCGCTGCGGAGGTGGCTGGAATTCGTAAGAAATTGCCCGAGAAGTGTAACTCAGCCACTTCGTGCCACCCTACGATGGCGCTCATCGCATCAGCACCACGGAGTTCCTTAGCATGAGCAACAGCAGCCGGCCTGGTTTGTCGCCCCCCGCCACTTTTCCTGCCACTCTTCCCGCCAGTCGCGCCGGGCAGGCGGCTTCCGCGCCAAAGGCGAGCGCCGGTACCGCGCCGGCTGGCAAGCTATCGGACAGCGTGCGCGCCGCCACGGTCATTGCCCTGTGCGTGGCGGCGGTGTGGCTGGCGGGACGCGCCACCGGCGCACCCGACGGGCTCGTGCTGGCGGCCGCGCTGGTGCTGTCGACGGTGTGCTGCTGGGCGCTTGGCGTGTTGCCGGAGCCGGCCACCACCCTGTTGTTCTTCCTGTGCGCCATCCTGCTGCATGTGGCGCCAGCTTCCGTCGTGTTCTCGGGCTTCGCCTCCACCGCGTGGTGGCTGATGTTCGGCGGCGCCGTAACCGGGGTAGCCTTGCGCCAGACCGGGCTGGCGCAGCGGCTGGCGGCTATTATTTTCCGCGGCCGGGTGGGCAGCTACCGGCAGGTGATCGGCACCGTGGCGCTGAGCGCGGTGGGGCTGGCATTCCTGATGCCATCGACCACCGGGCGTGTCCTGCTTCTGATGCCGATCGTGCTGGCGCTGGCCGACCGGCTCGGCTTCGCGCCGGGCTCCAACGGCCGCATCGGCATGGTGCTGACCGTGGCGGCGGCCAGCTATATGCCGCCCACCGCCATCCTGCCGGCCAATATCCCGAACAGTGTGCTGCTCGGCGCGGCGAGTTCGCTGTATGGCGTCAACCTAAGCTACGGCAGCTACCTGTTGCTGCATTTTCCCATCCTTGGCGTGCTGAAGACCTTCATGCTGGTCTGGCTGGTATGCCGGATGTTTCCGGAGCACGGGCCGATCGCGGCACTGCCCCAGCAGGAAGCGGGTGCGCCGAGCCGACAGGAAAAACTGCTGGCGGCGATCCTGGCGCTGGCCGTGGCGGGGTTTGCCACGGATACCCTGCACGGCATCTCGCCTGCCTGGATCTCGCTGGCTGCATGCATCGTCTGCCTGCTGCCTGGAGTGGGCCTGGTGTCCTCGCGCACGCTGGCCGAGCAGGTGCATCTAACGCCACTTGTCTATGTGGCGGGCTTCCTTGGCCTGGGCGCCGTGGTGGAATCGACCGGGCTGGGGACGGCCATCAGCGCGGCGCTGCTGCGCTGGCTGCCGCTCTCGCCGGGACATACCGCTGCCAACGTGGCCGCGCTGGGCGCGGTCGGGGCGAGCCTGGGCCTGATGACGACGCTGCCCGGCTTGCCGGCGGTGCTGACGCCGCTGGCCAGGCAGCTGGCGCAGGCCACGGGTTTGTCGCTCGAAGCGGTGCTGATGCTGCAGGTACCGGTGTTTTCGACGGTGTTCTTCCCCTACCAGTCGCCGCCCATCGTGATTGCGATGCAACTCGGCGGCGTAGGGCTGCGCGAGGGCACCCGGCTGTGCCTGGCGCTGGCCGCGCTGACCTTGCTGGTGCTGTTGCCGCTGGACTATGTCTGGTGGCGGGTGCTGGGCTACCTGCCGTGAGCGCCGCCAGCAAGCTTGTGCCATCTGAGACATGATTCCGCCCTTCGACATCTGGTCAACCCGGATCGCCGGGCAAGCCGGAATTCGGGCCTTTGCCCACGGGGCCGGCCGCGCGCTGGCCTGTCCGTAGCCGCTCGCTCGTATTTCGCCGCGGAACGCCGGCCGGCCGGCGTCAGCTGGTTTTTTTTGCTCTCTGCCGGTAATGACTTATCTTCATGTCAACCGGAAGTATTACTATTCGTTACGAAGTATTACGAGGCAATACGTTTACCCGGAGGCTCTGCCAGGCCGCCGGCTGTGCCTCGTGATCCGGGCCCGGCAGGGCCGCAGCTTGCCGCCTGGCAAGCGCGGGCGTGTCGATCGCAAGGGCAGCGCACTACAAGACCGGGCACCGGCTTTGCTGCATTGGTAACAGGAGAGCGTCAAGTCGTGCAAGGACCAATCTCGAGCCTTCAATGGCTATCGGGGCTTAGTGCCAAGGGATTCTTTCTGGATCTCGGACCTTTTTTCTATTTTCGTTATCTGGGGGCTCTCGCCGCGCTGTCGGCTTTCTGCCACCCGCCGGGCGGCAAAAAGTGGTGGATCAGGCGCATCAAGCTGATTGGAAGCTCGGCATTCCGCCATAAGGCGGTACGCAGCTGGTTACAAGCGGTGGGTTCCTGCGCGCTGATGCAGCGCGTCGCCCTCGCCAGGCCCGCACTGCTGGAGCGTCCATATCGTCCGCTCGGCGCATATGGGCTGCGTTTCCGCGAGCGCATGCGTATCGTGCTGGAGCACTACCGGATTTTGAACACGCTGGTGCCATTGGCGCTCAACGAGCGGATCTACCTGGGCGGCGGCCTCGAATGCTCGGTGGGCGAAGGGCGGTACGCACTGCACCTGGCCGACTCCGGGCCCAATCCCAAGGAAGGCGAACTGGCTTTCTACTGGCGCGATACGGCCACCGGCGTCTGCCTGAGCCAGCTTAGCTTCTATCTGGTGCAAGGCAATACCGGGCCGGAGATCTTCGTGGGCGGGCTGCAAGGGCCCATGGGCGAAAACAGCCGCGACCTGATCCGCGAAGCGACCAAGGCCTGCGAAGGCCTGCGTCCCAAGGATGTGGTGATGGAAGCCCTGCTCGCCTTTGCCGCCGCGCTGGACGTGCAACGCATCGTGGGCGTTTGCAGGAACAACCATGTGGGGCGCCAGCGCCATACCCCGCGCGAGATCCACTGCGACTACGAAGGGTTCTGGATGGAGTCGGGCGGCGAGCCGCTGGCCTGCGGCAATGTCGCGATGCCGGTCTGCCAGCCGCGCCGCGATGTGATGGAACTGCCGTCCAAGAAGCGCTCGGCCTACAGGCGCAAGCTGGCACAGGTTGAGTCCATCCAGGCGATGGTGCGCGACTGGCTCGCGACACCCGGCCCGGTACCGGCCATGACGCCGGCGCCGGTCCTGACGCAAGTCATTGCGCCGGCAGGCCCCGAGGCGCTCGCGGCGTAAAAGAGGGTGGCAGCAGGCCCGCCGGGGATGCAAGCCAGAAAAGTGCAGGAAGCGCGGGATTTCGTCCCGCGCTTTTTTTCGTCCGCCTTGCAGTAAACCCCAGTAGTCTAGGTTTATAGACCTTATTAAAGTAGGTCGTTTCCATATAGCGGCGGCGCGCTGGCGCCATGCCCGCCGCCGCCGCAGATGCCGAACCCGGCTTTCACCGCCTTGCCTGTCAACAGCGATCTCCTTTCCCGCAGCCGTCAGCCGGTCTACCTGCAGCTTGCCACCATCTTCCGCCGCCATATCGAAAGCGGCGAATGGCGCCAGGGCGCGCGCATTCCGTCGCTTGAGCAACTCTGCCGCGAGTTTGGCGTAGCGCGCATGACCATGCACCACGCACTCTCGCTTTTGGACGAGGAAGGCCTTCTGACCCGCGAGCGCGGGCGTGGCACCTTCGTCAAGGCAAGCGGCCGTGAGCGCCGCGCGCTGAAGCTGCCAGTCAGCTGGGACCAGGTGGTTGCGGTTGGCGAGCAGCTCGATACCGAAGCGCTGTCGGAATCCGTCGGCACCGTGCCGTTGCCGGAAGACCTCGGCATGCCCTGCAGCGCGGCGCGTGCGCCGGGCTATCACTTCCTGCGCCGGCTGCACCGGATCGAGCAGCGCCCCTTTGCGCTGGGCGAGGTTTTCATCGAAGCCAGCGTGTTCGCGCGTAACCCCGAAGCCTTCCGCCACAGCCCATCGGTGCCGGTGCTCGACCGCTTCCCGCAGCTGAAGGTCACGGCCGCCAGGCAGCGCCTGTCAATCATCGCGGCGGGCGCGGAATCGGCCGCCCGGCTGGCCTTGCCGGTTGGCGCGCCGGTGGCCGAGCTGCGGCGCTACGCCTGCGTCGACAACGTGATCGTCTACTACGCGCGCATCGAATTCCCGAGCGAGTTCGTGTGCCTGGATTTCGACCTGCTTGCGCCGGGCGCGCAATGCTGATGCCAACTCAATGACCTGCCAACTGGAAATCAACAAGATGCAGACTACCGACCGCAACCAAGGGAACCATGCCGGCCAGGCAGACAACGGGCAGGGCGAGATGAACGGGGCCGAGAGCCTGGTCAGGACGCTGCTGGCCTGCGGCGTGGACACCTGCTTTGCCAACCCGGGCACCAGCGAGATGCATTTCGTGGCCGCGCTCGACCGGATTCCCGGCATGCGTTGTGTGCTGGGCCTGTTCGAAGGCGTGGTGACGGGCGCGGCCGACGGCTACGCCCGCATGGCGGACAAGCCGGCTGCCACGCTGCTGCATTGCGGCCCGGGCCTGGCCAATGGCCTGGCCAACCTGCACAACGCGCGCCGCGCGCAGACGCCGGTGATCAATATCGTTGGCGACCAGGCCACCTACCATCGCCCGCTCGACGCGCCGCTGACCGCCGACACCGAGGGCTGGGCGCGTCCCGTCTCGGTCTGGACCCGTACCGCCACGCATGCCGCTTCGGTAGGTGCGGATGCCGCCACTGCGGTACAGGCCGCATGCGCCGCGCCGGGCGGGGTGGCCAGCCTGATCCTGCCGTCCGACGTCTGCTGGGATGCCGGCGGCAAGGTGGCCGCGCCGCTGGCGCCGATTTCCGTGCCCAAGGTCTCCCCGGATGCCATCGGGCAAGCCGCGCGCGTGTTGCGCTCGGGCCAGCCCACGCTGATCGTGCTGGCCGGCACCGCGCTGCGCGAAGCCGCGCTGGCCGACGCGCACCGCATTGCCGCCGCGACCGACGCCCGCCTGATCACGCCGATGTCCAACGCGCGCGTGACGCGCGGCCGCGGCCGCTTCAATGTGGACCGGGTGCCGTATTCCGGCGACGCATCGCTCGCCAAGCTGGCCGGTATCCGCAATGTGATCCTGGTGGGCGCGCCGCCGCCGGTTACCTTTTTCGCTTACCCGGGCAAGTCGCCGCGGCCGTACCCGGAAGATGCGGAAATCCATGTGCTGGCGCGTCCGGAACAAGACCTGGCGGAAGCGCTCGCGCGCCTTGCCGACGAGCTGGGTGCGCCGGCGGTTTCCCTGCCGGCCTCCGTGTCCTCGCACGAGATCGCCAAGGGCGCGGTGACTTCCGAAGCCGTGGCGCAGACATTGACTGCGTTGTTGCCCGAGCAAGCCATCGTGGTGGAAGAGAGCGTCAGCTTTGGGCGTGCTTTCTATCCGGGTACCGTGCATGCCGCGCCGCATGACTGGTTGCAGCTCACCGGCGGTGCGATCGGCGATGGCCTGCCGTTGGCCACCGGTGCCGCGGTGGCGGCGCCCGGACGCCGGGTGGTTGCGTTGCAGGCTGACGGTTCCGGCATGTATACGCTGCAATCGCTGTGGACCATGGCGCGCGAGAAGCTCGACGTTACGGTGGTGATCCTGGCTAACCGGAAGTATGCGATTTTGCTGGGGGAGCTGGCCGGGGTCGGGGCTAGTGCGGGGAAGACTGCGCTCGATATGCTGGATATCGGGAATCCGGATCTGAACTGGGTGCAGTTGGCTAATGGGATGGGGGTGGAGGCTGCGCGGGCTGAGGATATGGGGCGGTTTGCGGAGTTGTTTGGGATGGCGAATGCGCGGTCGGGGCCGTTTTTGATTGAGTTGGTGATTTGAGGGTTTGAAATTGGAATTTAACTTATTAAAGTTAAAGGCTTAAAGGCTTAAAGGCTTAAAGG
>NZ_JFJV02000230.1:0-2061 GCF_000611145.1 Cupriavidus sp. SK-3
TGGAAGGCCGGAAAGCCCGACGGGCTCCTAGCTTGCTGGAAACGCACCGCTTCGTTACATTCCATATACGGTTTTCGCAGGTTAAATGGAGGCGGAAGCGAGGAGACGACAGGCGCGCAGTCACTAGGCTGGAGTGCCAATATAAGATGAGGGCGTTGCCGGGTGATCCCTGGCAACGCCTTTTTTAATGCCCGCTCGATACCCGTGAACGCCCGTTTGTGGTGCGTAATGCCCTCGCCATGCGGAATCGGCATAAGGGCAGCCAGAAGCGCATGAGACAATGCTGCCTTGCCATCGGGCCCGCCATGCCTTCAGATTTCCCTTCCCCATTTCCTTCCCAGCCCGATCCCGCCAGTGCCCCGGCCCTTCCCGCCGGTCCGCAGGCATTGGTACGTCTCGCCACCCCGGCCGATGCCGGGCCCCTGTGCGCCTGGCTGCAGTCACGGCAAGCGTTGCCGGTAGCGGCGGCGCGCGCCCGGGATGCGCTGGTGGAGAACCTGCTGGCCAGGCCCGAGCGCGGGACCTGCGTGCTGGCGGTGGCCGGGGGCGCTGCGGCGCCGCGGCTGGTGGGATGCCTCCCCGTGGCGCTGGTGCCACATCTCCAACTGTCCGGCCTGGCGGCGCTGGCCGTGGAGTGGTGGGTTGGCGCGGAAGCCGCGCAAGAGGATCCCGCCGTGCTGCTGGCCTGTTGCGACCTGCTGGCCGACTGGTGCCGCGCGCACGGCGTGCGGCACATGCTCCTGGCGCCGGCGCTGCTGGCTGGGTCACAGGCCGATTCAGCGGGCTTTGTCGCGCATGCCGGGGGCCTGTGGCATCGCAATCTCACGCCGGCGCCCAAGACCCTGGGCTGACAGGTGTCGCGCCTGACTGGCGCGACTGTCTCCGCTGCTTCGTTTCCCCTCTTTATTTTTCTCGCAGTCCATGGAATTCGCGTTTCTCGCTGTTGCCGCATTTCTTGCCGGCCTGATCGACGCCGTCGCTGGCGGTGGCGGCCTGGTGCAGATCCCGGCCCTGTTCTCCGCTTATCCCAATATGTCGCCGGCCACGCTGCTGGGCACCAGCAAGGTAGCCTCGCTGGCCGGGACCACGAATGCCGCGCTTCGCTACGGACGCAGCGTTCGTATCTATTGGGGTGCGACCCTGCCGACGATGCTGTCGGCTTTCGCCTTTTCGATGGCGGGGGCCTACGCGCTCACGCTGATTCCCGCGGACCCGCTGCGCAAGTCACTGCCCTTTATCCTGGTCATCCTGCTGGTGTACACGGTGGCCAAGAAAAGCCTGGGTACCGAGCATGCGCCGTCGCTGTCGGGCGGCAAGGAGCGCGCGGCGGCATTGCTGGCGGGGGCGGGCATCGGTTTCTACGACGGTGTGTTCGGACCGGGCACCGGCAGCTTCCTGATGATCGTGTTCGTGCGGGTGTTCGGCTACGATTTCCTGCACGCATCGGCGTCGACCAAGGTGGTCAACCTCGCCACCAACCTGGCAGCGCTGCTGCTGCTGGCGGCGAAGGGGCATGTCTGGTGGCAGCTCGGCCTGGTCATGGCCGTGGCGAACGTGGCGGGCAGCCAGGTGGGCAGCCGCCTCGCGCTCAAGCATGGCAGCGCTTTCGTGCGGCGGGTGTTTATCGTGGTGGTGGCCGCGCTGATTGTGAAGACCGCGTGGGATGCGTTTGGCCGCTGAGCCAACACGGCGTCGCGCGACGTCCGCGAGACGCCGGGTCGCTTGCATGCTGCGATGCGGGTTAATCCGGCTACCCGGCCGATATGGCTGTTGCTAGACTCGCTACGCATTCCCGACCGGGCGGTCGGCGAATACGCGGCCGGTCTGGCGCGCCATGGCTTGACATGGCTAGCTCGTGCCGAGCGCCGCCGGGGATCAAGCGCCGGGCGGGAGACGGGGTGCGGCGAATGTGCATTCGCCATGCGCCCCGGGGTAGCAGGCAGGCGCCGGCGTTGCGCCTGGAGACGGTCCCGCGAGGGACCGGCAATATAAAAAGAATAGAAAGACAAGAACACCAGATTGGGGCATCCGACCCGCCCGGGGGCGGGGGGGGGGGCCTTT
>NZ_JFJV02000230.1:2070-4827 GCF_000611145.1 Cupriavidus sp. SK-3
CCGTTTGCCGCAATGGAAGGAGACACGATGACATTCAAGCGCGCCAGCCTGCTGGCTCTCGCTGCCGCCAGCCTGTGCGCCGGCACCGCCAGCGCACAGGTCAAGGTCGGGGTAACGCTATCGGCCACGGGACCGGCAGCTTCGCTGGGTATCCCGGAGAAGAACACCATCTCGCTGCTGCCGAAGGAGATCGCCGGCAAGAAGGTCGAGTACATCGTGCTCGACGATGCATCGGACACCACCACGGCGGTCAAGAACACGCGCAAGCTGATCAGCGAGGACAAGGTCGACGTGGTGGTGGGCTCCACCGTGACGCCCAACTCGCTGGCCATGGTCGACGTCGTCGCAGAGAACGAGACGCCGATGATCACGCTGGCCGCCTCGGCCCGCATCATCGAGCCGATGGACGCCAAGCGCTACTGGGTCTTCAAGACGCCGCAGAACGACTCGCACATGGCGACCGCCATTGCCGAGCACATGACCAACCACAACGTGAAGACGGTGGCCTTTATCGGCTTCGCGGATGCCTACGGCGATAGCTGGGCGCAGGAATTCGCCAAGGTTGGCGAGATGCGCAAGATCAAGGTGGTGGCCAACGAACGCTTCGCCCGCACCGATACCTCCGTGACCGGCCAGGTGCTCAAGATGATGGGGAGCAATCCCGATGCGGTGCTGATCGCTGGTTCGGGTACGCCGGCCGCGTTGCCGGCCAAGGCGCTCAAGGAACGCGGCTGGAAGGGCAAGATCTACCAGACGCACGGCGTGGCCAACGCCGACTTCCTGCGCGTGTGCGGCAAGGATTGCGAAGGCACCTTCCTGCCGGCCGGCCCGCTGCTGGTGGCCGAGCAACTGCCTGACAGCAACCCGGTCAAGAAGCCCGCCATCACCTACAAGACCGCGTACGAAAAGGCGTATGGCGGGCAGGTCTCGACCTTCGGCGGCCACGCCTGGGATGCCGGCCTGCTGCTTCAGCGTGCCATTCCGGAGGCGCTGAAGAAGGGCCAGCCAGGTACCAAGGAATTCCGCAAGGCGCTGCGCGATGCGATGGAGCAGACCAAGGAACTGCCGATCTCCCACGGCATCATGAACATGACGCCGACGGACCACCTCGGTCTGGACCAGCGCTCGCGCGTGATGGTGGAGATCGTCGACGGCAAGTGGAAGCTGCAGACCAAGTAAGACCGCCGGTATAGGTGCACGGAGGTGCGAGGAGGGCGCATGGACAAACCATGCGCCCTTTTTATTGCTGCGCAGCGGCTTGCCGGAAGCAGAACGGGCCGCGCCGTCACTACAGGCAATCCCGTACTTGACACCGCATGCGGCATGCACGATCTTTAACGTGTTAATGAAATTGGCGGGCCAACGGGGCTCCCCCGGAGCGGGCGAATCGGGATGGCGGCCATGCTGCGCCGCGGATATGCTGCTCCAGGCATATCAAAGGTTTGGCGTGCGTGCTGGCGGATGACCGATGCGGCACTGCGCAACCTAAGGGTTCGTCAGGATTTACGCTATGCGTAAGTTCTTTACTATTTCGTAATTCGTTTTTTCACAAGCCAGCCGGCCTCCCTCGCCGGCAGGACTATTCAACAATACGGGGAGACAATGGACCTCTCGATCGCCGCCATCCTGGCGCAGGACGGGATCACCTCGGGCGCCATCTACGCGCTGCTTGCGCTGGCCCTGGTGCTGGTGTTCTCGGTGACCCGCGTCATCTTCATTCCGCAAGGGGAGTTCGTCGCCTATGGCGCGCTGACCCTGGCGGCGATCCAGTCTGGTCATGCGCCGCAAAGCAGCTGGCTGCTGCTGGTCATGGGCGTGCTGACCTTTCTCTACGAGACGATCACCATCCTGCGCAGCGCCGAGCGGCGCCGTACGGCAGCAAGGCGGCTGGCCGTGCTGGCGGGCAAGTACCTGGTCTTCCCGCTGGCCGTGCATCTGCTGGCGCAGAATTTCAACGGACAGTCGATGCCGATGCTGGCGCAGATCGCGCTGACCCTGCTGATCGTGATTCCGCTCGGGCCCATGCTGTACCGGCTGGCCTACCAGCCGCTGGCCGAGGCCAGCACGCTGGTGCTGCTGATCGTTTCGGTCGGCGTGCACTTCGCGCTGGTGGGGCTGGGCCTGGTGATGTTCGGCGCCGAGGGCTCGCGTACCACGCCGTTCTCCGAGGCTCGCTTCGA
Source organism: Cupriavidus sp. SK-3 (assembly GCF_000611145.1). Classification (NCBI taxonomy): domain Bacteria; kingdom Pseudomonadati; phylum Pseudomonadota; class Betaproteobacteria; order Burkholderiales; family Burkholderiaceae; genus Cupriavidus; species Cupriavidus sp. SK-3. The sequence continues at coordinate 4,251 of NZ_JFJV02000230.1, forward strand.
AGTGGGCAGCCTGTCGATATCCGGCCAGAGCCTGTGGGTGGTCGGCGTGTCGGCGTTGCTGATCGCGGCGCTGTACTTCTACTTTGAGCGCACCATCGCCGGTAAAGCGCTGCGCGCCACCGCGGTCAATCGCCTTGGCGCGCGCTTGGTGGGCATCGGCACGACCCAGGCCGGGCGGCTGTCGTTCACGCTCGCGGCGGCGATGGGCGCGTTGTGCGGCATCCTGATCGCGCCGCTGACCACCGTCTATTACGAATCGGGCTTCCTGATCGGTCTCAAGGGATTCGTCGGTGCCATCGTGGGTGGCCTGGTGAGTTATCCGGTGGCGGCCGCGGGCGCCATCCTGGTGGGGCTGCTCGAATCCTATTCCTCCTTCTGGGCCAGCGCCTTCAAGGAGGTCATCGTGTTCACCCTGATCCTGCCCGTGCTGCTGTGGCGCTCGCTCACCAGCAAGCATGTGGAAGAAGAGGAATAAGGGACACACCATGAACAAGAACCTCAAGAACCGAATTTTCCTGCTGGCCTTCACGGTGGTGCTGGCGCTGTTGCCGGTGCTCCCCACCCCCGAGTTCTGGAT
>NZ_JFJV02000231.1:0-15079 GCF_000611145.1 Cupriavidus sp. SK-3
ACTGCCTTTGACTTTAAGCCTTTAAGCCTTTGACGTTGACGTTGACGTTGACGTTAAGCAGTTGAAGTTGAAGTTGCAGTTGCAACCAACAACAAACCCTCACTCAACAACAACCCCACCCCCCACCCCCTTCTCAAACCTAACAAACTCCAACTTGTTCTCCTCCATCCCGCCAGCAAAAACCAACGGCTGCTGCGAAAAGGTGGTCTCCCCAAACAGCGCAGCCTCATCCACCTTCGCCAACCCGGTAGCCAGCCCATTGAAGTCAAACAAATCCGTATCTGCCAGATGCGAAGGCACCACACTACGCAGCGCGGCAAAGATATTGTCGGTGCGGCCCGGATTCTGCCGCTCCCACTCGACCAGCATCTCCTTGACCTTCTTGCGCTGCAAGTTCTCCTGCGAACCGCACAGATTGCAAGGAATAATGGGGTACTCCATGGCGCGCGCGTAGGCGGCGATGTCCTTTTCCGGGCAGTAAGCCAGCGGACGGATCACGATATGCTGGCCGTCGTCGGTGGCCAGCTTGGGCGGCATCGCCTTCATCTTGCCGCCGAAGAACAGGTTCAGGAAAAAGGTCTGGATGATGTCGTCGCGGTGGTGGCCCAGCGCGATCTTGTTGGCACCCAGCTCCTTGGCGGTGCGATAGATCACGCCACGGCGCAACCGCGAGCACAGCGAGCAGGTGGTCTTGCCCTCGGGCACCTTCTCCTTGACGATCGAATAGGTATCCGCGTCGACGATCACATATTCCACCCCCACCGATTTCAGGTAGGCGGGCAGGATATGCGCGGGGAAGCCCGGCTGCTTCTGGTCAAGGTTCATCGCGATCAGCTTGAACTTGACCGGCGCGCGCTTCTGCAGCGCCATCAGCACCGACAGCATGGTGTACGAGTCCTTGCCGCCAGACAGGCACACCAGCACCGTGTCGCCATCCTCGATCATCTTGAAATCGCCGATGGCACGGCCCGTCTGCGACTGGAGATAGGTTTCCAGGCGGAAGAAGTTCTTGGAATGCGTGGTGGCGGTCATGGCGATAGGGCGACAGGGCGACGGAGACAACAAAGCGAAGGGCGAAGCGGCGCACAGTGCGGCAGCTGCATCACATGCAGGCTGCCGGGCCGGACAACCGGCTATTTTACCGTGGCCGGCCTCCCCGCGCCGGCGGCTTACTCGCTTACTCGCTCTTGATATGGAAAACCTCGACGCCGACAGAATCGCAGTCCGGGTAGACGTCGGGCTTTTCGGTCGATACGCGCACGGCGCGCACCTTGGGGTGCTTGAGCATGGCGCGCGCCACGTCGTCGCACAGCGTTTCCTGCAGGTGGACGTGGCCTTGCGCCATGCGCTCGGCAACGGTATTGCGCATGAAGTCATAGTCCACCACTTCCTGCAGCTTGTCGTCGTGCGGCGTGCTCTGGGCCAGCGGCACGAACAGGTCGATATTGATCAGCACGCGCTGCTCACCTTTTTTCTCGAATTCGTGCACGCCGATATTGATCTGCACTTCGTAGTTGCGCAGGAACATGCGGCGGCAGTCCTGCAGGCTGGGGTGTGTGAGGGCGGCGAGCATGGTCATGATGGAGAGAGGGGAAAAAGTAGGAAAAGGCACGCGCGGTCTGGGGCGCGCGCCGGATACGTCATTCGGTCAGGAACATCACGTCGCGCGCGAGCGGCATCAGGTGCTGGCCGCCGTCGACGTAAAGCGTGGTGCCGGTCACGGCGCGCGCCTCGGCCAGGTAGGCCACGGCCTGCGCGATGTCCTCGGGCGTGGACGACTGGCCCAGCGGCGTCATGCGGTGGGCGCGCTTGAAGCCGGGGCTCGACTGGTCGCCCGAAACCATGGTGATGCCCGGCGCCACGCCCACCACGCGCAACTTCGGCGCCAGGGCCTGGGCCAGTTGTACCGTGGCGGTCTGCAGCGCCGCCTTGGACAGCGTGTATGACAGGAAATCCGGATTGAGGTTATCCAGCTTCTGGTCAAGCAGGTTGATTACCACGCCGCGCTGCTTGTCCGACAGCGCCCGGTGCATTTCACGCGCCAGCAGCAGCGGCGCGGCCACATTGGTGCGCATATGCGTGTCGAGCGAGGCATAGGAAAAGCTGGTCGCCACGTCATATTGGAACAGCGAGGCATTGTTGACCAGGCAGGTCGGCACGCCCAGCGCTTCGCTGCAGGCAGCGATCAGTCTGGCGGTGGACGCCTCGTCGGCCAGGTCAGCCTGCAGCACCGCCGCCCGGCGGCCGCCGGCGCGGATCTGCCCGGCCAGCGCCTCGGCCTCGGCCAGCGAGCGGTGGCAGTGGACCGCCACGTCCCAGCCGTGGGCGGCCAGTTCCAGCGCGATCACGCGCCCGAGCCGGCGCGCGGCGCCGGTCACGAGCGCAACGCCGCGCGCGGCGGTAGCGGAGGCTGCGGTGGCGGTGGCGCCGGCAGGCGATGCGGAGTCAGGAGATTCGGAGGCTGGCATTGCTACAATCGCGGTATGCACAAAGGCGCTAGTTTACCCCTTCCCCCCGCGGACGCACTCTCGGCGTCCGCCGCGCTGACCGCGCACATCGGCCAGGCCATCGACGACGCAGGCGGCTGGCTTGGTTTCGACCGTTATATGGCGCTTGCGCTATATGCGCCCGGCCTGGGCTACTACAGCGGCGGCGCCGCCAAGTTCGGCCGCGACGCGCGCGACGGCAGCGACTTCATCACCGCCCCCGAACTGAGCCCGTTCTTCGCCCGCACGCTCGCACGCCAGTTCGCGCCGCTGCTGGCGCAGGGCCTGTCGCAGCTGCTGGAATTCGGCGCGGGCACCGGCCGGCTCGCCGCCGACCTGTTGCTCGCGCTGGAGCAGGAAGGCCAGTTGCCCGAGCGCTACGCCATCGTCGAACTGTCCGGCGAGCTGCGCGCGCGCCAGCAGGCCACGCTGGCCGAACGCGCCCCGCACCTGGCGCCGCGCGTGAGCTGGCTGGATACGCTGCCCGGACATTTCGAAGGGATCGTCGTCGGCAATGAAGTGCTCGATGCCATGCCGGTGCGGCTGTTTGCCCGCAGCCATGGCCGCTGGCTGGAGCGCGGCGTAGCCCGCCGGGACGACGATGCCGGTGAAACGGACGCCGCCTTTGTCTTTTCCGACCGCCCGGTGGCGGCCGACGCCCTGCCCGAAGCGCTGCACGCCGTGCCCGGCGACCACGACATCGTCACCGAAACCCACGCCGAGGCGGAGGGCTTCATGCGGGCGGTGGGTACGATGCTGACGCGTGGCGCGGTATTCCTGATCGACTACGGCTTTCCCGCCGCGGAGTATTACCATCCGCAGCGGGTCGGCGGCACGCTGATGTGCCACTACCGCCATCACGCCCACCCGGATCCCTTCCTCTACCCCGGCCTGCAGGACATCACCGCCCACGTCAACTTCAGCGGTATCGCCCACGCCGCCGCCGATGCCGGGCTGACCGTCGCCGGCTTCGCCTCGCAGGCGCGCTTCCTGATGAATGCCGGCATCACCGAGTTGCTGATGGCGCTGGACCCCAACGACACGCGGAATTTCCTGCCTGCGGCCAATGCGGTGCAAAAGCTGCTGTCCGAGGCCGAAATGGGCGAGCTGTTCAAGGTCATCGCGCTGACCCGCGACTTCGATGCGGCGCTGCCGCTGGCGGGATTCGCGCGCGGCGACCGCAGCCACGCGCTATAGTCCGGGCACCTCACCTCAGGCACGCCAACATGCTGCGCTGGACTTTCACCATCTTCCTGGCCGTCATCGTGCTATCGGCGGCGCTGCCGTGGCTGCAAAAGCTGGGGCTGGGCCGGTTGCCGGGAGACCTGCGGTTCCGGTTGTTCGGACGGGAGATTGTGTTGCCGTTTGCGTCGACGATCTTGCTGTCGATGGTGGCGTTGCTGGTAGGGAAGCTGCTGTAGCGGCCCCTACTCTCCCAGCCGCGCCGCCACCGCCGCCACCCGCGCCGCATGCACGCGATCCCTGATCAGGCTGACGTTGTCGGCGCATTCCCGCGCCACCGCGCCCGCATCCACCGAAGCCGCCGCCTCCAGCGCCATCAATAGCCGCGCCGCCTGCGGATACTCCCGGTCCTCGAACCCGAGCCGCCCGCGCGCATCGGCCTCGCATGCCTGCAGCGCTTCAGCAAAACGCGCCGGCTTGCGCAATGCATCGCAACGCTCCAGCAGGCGCGTCAATGCCGCCGCGCCGAACGCCTCCGAACGATGGATATTGCCGTGCTCACGCGCCACCACCACCGCCAGATCGCGGCAGTCGGTCGGCACGCGCAGGCGCTTGCAGACGGCTTCGAGCAATTCCACGCTGCGTTGCTCATGCCCGAGATGGCGCGGCAGCACATCATCCGGCGTAGTGCCTTTGCCCAGGTCATGCGCCAGCGCGGCAAAGCGCATCGCCAGCGAGCCTCCCATGGTGGCGGCGGTATCCACCACCATCATCACGTGCACCCCGGTATCCACCTCGGGATGGTAATCGGCGCGCTGCGGCACGCCCCACAGCCGGTCCAGCTCGGGCAGCAGGCGCGCCAGCGCGCCGCATTCGCGCAGCACCTCGAACATGCGCGAGGGCCGCGCCTCCATCAGGCCGCGCGCGAGTTCCTGCCAGACGCGCTCGGCCACCAGCGCGTCGACCTCGCCGGCCTCCACCATGCGCCGCATCAGCACCAGCGTCTCGGGCGCCACGGTGAAATCGATGAAACGCGCGGCAAAGCGCGCCACGCGCAGGATGCGTACCGGATCTTCGGCAAAGGCGTCCGACACATGCCGGAACTGCCGCGCGGCAAGGTCGCGCCGTCCGCCGTAGGGATCGATCACGGGACCGGCGAGCGCGCCGTCGTCGTCCACCGCCTGCGCCATGGCGTTGATGGTGAGGTCGCGCCGCACCAGGTCGTCTTCCAGCGTCACGTCCGGCGAGCAGTAGAAAGCAAAGCCCTTGTAACCGGCCGCGGTCTTGCGCTCGGTGCGGGCGAGCGCGTACTCCTCCCTGGTCCGGGGATGGAGAAAGACCGGGAAATCCTTGCCCACCGGCTTGTAGCCAGCGGCTTCCATCTCGGCCGGGGTCGCGCCCACCACGACGTAGTCGCGGTCCTGGCTGGGCTGGCCCAGCAGGGCGTCGCGGATGGCACCGCCTACGGCATACACCTGCATGGACATGCTCAATGGTTGATCACGATCGCGTCGGCGCGATCGGGGGCCAGCCGGTAGGGCTCGTCGGACGCCAGGAAATCGCGCTCTTCGCGCGCATCGGCGATCCAGGCCTGCATGGCCGGCAGCGCGAGCATGAAGTCCGCGTATTGCTTGGCGGCATCGGGCAGGTGGATGCCATAGGTGGCAAAGCGGCTGACCACCGGCGCGAAGTACGCATCGGCGATGGTGAAGGTGCCGAACAGGAACGGACCGTCGGCGGCATGGCGCGCGCGCAGTTCGGACCAGATTGTGGCGATGCGGCTGACATCGCGCTGCACCGCCACGTTCCAGCCGCGGCCCGGCAGCACCGCGGTGACGTTCATCGGCAACTGGCTGCGCAGGTTGACGAAACCCGAATGCATCTCGGCGCAGATCGAGCGCGCGTACGCCCGCTGCGCGCGGTCGGCCGGCCACAGTTGCTTCTCGGGGAAGGATTCGGCCAGGTATTCGGCAATCGACAGCGTATCCCACACGGTGATGTCGCCATCGACCAGCACCGGCACCTTGCCCGTGGGCGAGTGCTGCGCGATGACTTCCTCAAACCCCGGCGCGAACAGGCGCACCTTGATTTCCTCGAAGGCGATGCCGGCATGCTGCATCAGCAACCAGGGGCGCAGCGACCAGGACGAGTAGTTCTTGTTGCCGATGACGAGCTTCATCGCGAAATCCTTGCAGGAAACATGGGGGAGAGTGAGGCCGGGGCAAACCGCCACGCGATGGAGCGGGCGGGACAACGCGCCGGCGAACGAACCATTGTAGCCAGCCGCGCCGAGCCCCTCAAAGCGAATTACGCTCGCAGCGATGTGAAACCAGGTCACAAGCGGGCAGCCTGGCCAGGTGCCTGATCAACCTGCGCCCGGCCGCGCCGGGCGGCTGATGGCTCAGCGATATACGCTACGCCGCAGAACCTGCATATAGCTTTCGTGCCCACGGCCCGCCAGCACGTCGGTCATCACCACTTCGAGCCCCACCGGCTGGCGCAGGCCAAGTTCGGGCGCGATAGGCCCGTGCATGACGTTGTCGAGCCGCATGGAGTCGAGGTTGTCGCGCGACATTACCGGCGCGCCCGGCAAATGTTCCAGCATGGCCGCCTGCACGCGCGCGAGCGCGTCAGGCAGGTGCAGGACCGGGCGCGGATGGCCGCTGGCGCGGCCGGCATAGCGCACCAGCTCCTCCAGCGTATAGACCTGCGGTCCCGCCAGGTCGTAGGCGCGGCCGATGGTAGCCGGCGCGGCCATGGCGTTGACGAAGGCCTGCGCCACGTCCTCCACGTACACCGGCTGGAATTTCGCCTGCGCGCAGGCCAGCGGCACCACCGGCGCCAGTTGCTGCATATGGGCGAAGAGATTGAGGAAATGATCGTCGGGGCCGAAGATCACGGACGGCCGGACGATGGTCCAGTCCAGGCCGCTGTCGCGCACGACGCGCTCGCCGTCGCCCTTGCTGCGCAGGTACATCGACGGGCCCGAGCTGTCGGCGCCCAGCGCGCTCATGTGCAACAGCCTGCGGACACCGGTGCGCCTGCAGGATTCCACGATGCGCCGCGGCACCTCCACATGCGCAAAGGCGAAAGCCTCGCCGTAGGGCTCGGCGCGTTCGCCGTGGAGAATCCCGACCAGGTTGACGACGATGCCCTCGGTGCCGAGCGTGCCGATGGCCGCGTCCAGCGCGACATCGTTTCTCACGTCCAGCCCGGTCACCTCCACCCGTGGCAGCAGCAGCAGGTGCTGCGCGTGCTCGGCGTCACGGGTGGCGACCACGATGCGTTCAGGGTCGAGGGGCGGCTCCACGACGGTGCCAGGCTCCAGAGGAGTGGCCGACGCGGTGGCAACGCCTGCAAGCCGGGCTACCAGATGACTGCCGACGAAGCCGGCCCCTCCGATCACTAGAACATTGCTGATCTGCATGGATTTCTCCGTGGCAAGGCATGACTGGCGCGTCCCCAGGGCTGGTGAACGCACCGGCAACCGCATTGGCCGGCAGACCGCGCGCCCCTGAGGCTCAGGGCAGGCTGGTGGTGGTGATCTGCGACGGTGCCACCGTGCCCAGGCGGTCCTTGAGCGACTGCGGCCGGCCGCTCATCAATGCAGCATAGTACGTGGCGTTGGACAGCACGTTCTTGACGTAGGTCCGGGTCTCCGAAAAAGGAATGGTCTCGGCGAAGATCGCGCCCTCGACCTGGCGCTGCAGGCTGGAGCGCCAGCTCTTGGGTCGGCCGGGACCCGCGTTGTAGGCGGCCGATGCCAGCGTCCAGGAACTGTCCAGGTCGGTAAAGACCATGCTCATGTAGTTGGTGCCGAGCATGATGTTGACATTGGGATCGCTCATCATCGACGGCGAGAAGTCCGACATGCCGATCTTGCGTGCGACCCACTTGGCGGTGGCCGGCATCACCTGCATCAGCCCGTGGGCGCCCGCCGAGGAGCGCGCGTTCATGATGAAGCGCGATTCCTGGCGCACCAGGCCGTAGGCCCATGCCATGTCCAGGCCCACTTCGTCGGTGGCACGCTGCATGATGTCGCGGTACGGCATCAGGAAGCGCAGCGAGAAGTCGTGCTCGGCCTGGGTGCGGTCGGCGGTGTTGACGGCGCGGTCCAGCAGCTCGATGCGGCGGGCGTAGTCGGCGGCGGCCAGCAGCTGGCGGTCAGTCATGCCGCGCAGCTCCCAGTTCCACTCGCGGTTGCCCTCGAAGCGCAGGTTGAGATCGTAGAGCTTCTGCGCCCGCAGGAAGCCCGGGCGGGTGCGCATGGCGTTGGTCTCGGCATCGCTGACCTGGGTGCGGGCCGGCAGCACGATGCGATTGCCCAGTTCCTCGCTGGCCAGCTGGCCGTAGAAGTTGAACTGGCCGGCAATCGACTGGAACTGCTTCTCGGCCTCGGCGCCACGGTTGTCTGCCTTGAGCGCGCGGCCGTACCAGTAGGTCCAGGCCGGGTCCTTGGCGCGCAGTTCGGGGCGCATCAGTTCCACCGCCTGGCGCACCTGCTTCCAGTCGCCCTGGCGCAGCGCGGCGCGCACGCGCCACTCCTGGGTTTCGTCGGACAGCCACTGGTTGCCGCCCTGGTCGATCTGGCGGCGGTAGTAGCCGGCGGCTTCGGGCGCCAGCTTCTTGGCCGCGAACTGGCCGATCACGCCCCAGCCGGAGCCCTGCTCGTCGCGCGACAGGCTGCCGGCGTTGGCGCTCAGGTAGGCCGCGGCCTGGGCGGGATCGTTGCGCGCCATCTTGACCACGGTGGCGAGCGTGTTGCTGTCGCCGCGTGTGTCGGGCGCGGTGGCGGCGATGCGCGCGGCCAGGGTCACATAGTTCTGCTCGAGCGCCTGGCGCGCCTGGAAGGCCACGTCGCTGGGCTCGATCTGGCGGCTTTGCACCAGGTAGCCGATCAGGTCGACACAGCCTTCGCCGTAGTACCTCGGATCGCTCAGCGCGGCGCGTGCATCCGCCGCCACGTTCTGGCCCTTGAGCGCACGCGACAACAGCGCATAGCATTCGACCTGCGTATCGTCCTTGAGCACGAACTGCGGGTATTCGACGTCGAAATTGGCCCAGTCGCGCTTCTTGCCCAGCACCAGCAGCCAGTCGTTGCGCATGCGGTCGGCAATGGCTTCGCCCTTGTAGCGCTGCAGGAAAGCGCGCACCTGGTCGTCGGGGGCGTCGATGCGGGCCAGGCCGCTGGCGTCGAACATCTGCGGCTTGATGCGGAAGTACTCGACGTAGGACGAGATCGGGTAGTCCACCAGGGTGGCCGAGATGGCGTCGGCGCGGACCACGTCGTTCTTGCGGGCGGCTTCGCGCAGCGCCACGAAAGCGTCGTCGGGGTTGCTCGGGATGGTGAGCGACTGCGGTTGCGGTTGCGGCTGGGGCTTCTTCTGCGCAAATACCGGCGTGGCGAGCAGTGCGCACGCGATTGCCGCCAGGGCGGCCTTGGCCGCACGCTGCGGATATACTCCCTTCGGCATTCTTCTTCCTTGTTGTGACGGTCGGGCAACCCCTTCGGGGGGCGCCTATCCGGCCGTGCAATGTTTGGTCAATCGCAGACATTATCCCACGCAGTCATGCCCAGCGACGACGTTCGCCCCCCTTCTCGCGAGCCCGCCAGGCCAGACCCCGCCACGGAGCGCGGGGCACTGCGCCGCCATTTGCTGGCGCTGCGCGCCACGCTGCCGTGGCGCCCCGGCGCCGACGCCGCCATCGAGGCCGCCCTCGCCACCCTGCTGGACCGCCTGCCGGTGCATCGCCTGGGTTTCTACTGGCCGATCCAGCAGGAATTCGATGCCCGCGCGGTGGTCTCGCGCTGGCTCGCCGGAGCCCCCGCGCGCCAGGCGGCCCTGCCGGTGGTCAGCCGGCCGGGCGTACCGCTGGACTTCCATTTGTGGGAGCCGGCGACGCCAATGGTCGCCGGGCACTATGGGATTCCCGTGCCGGACGGCACGCCGCCCCTGCTGCCCGATGTCCTTCTTATTCCCTGTGTCGGTTTCAGCCCGGAGAAGTTCCGGCTGGGGTATGGCGGCGGCTTCTATGACCGTACGCTGGCGGCGCTGGCTGCCGCTGGCAGCACACCGCTGGCGATCGGCATCGGCTACGAAGCCTGCCGTATCGCGCTGGCGCCGCAACCGCACGACCTGCCGATGGACTGGATAGTCAGCGAGGCCGGCGCCTTCTGATCCGCCGGCTCAATCCGGGCCGCCCGGCACCAGTTCATCCACCAGTTCGCGCATATGCCGCCAGTGCGACCCCTCCCAGAACACACGCTGGCAACATCCGCACGTAACAAACCGCTCCTGCCGCGCGAACACGCCCGCCGGCACCCGACCATCCACCTCGGCCTTGCCGATCTCCAGCAGCGGCACATTGCAATCCAGGCACAGCGAGAACGGCCGCGCGCTGCGGGCCAGGTCCAGCCGCGCGAAGATCTCGCGCAACTGCGGCGTGGCCTTGATGGCGCGCACATAGCAGCCGTGGGTCACGCCGCGGCGCTTGAGCAGCTCGCGGTCGCGCGTGAGCACGATGCGTCCCTCGCGCATGGCGATGGCCTCGATCTCGCTATCGGCGAAATGGTTGTCGTAAAGGGTATCGAAGCCGGTCAGCCGCAGCAGGTGGGCCAGCCCGCCCAGGTGGGCGTCGGCAACGAAGCGCGTCGTGCGTAGTGGCTCGCCGCGCACGCGCAGCAGCGGTGTGACGTCGAAGGCTTCGAACTTGGGATAGACGGACACGCGGTCGCCGTCCTGCAGCAGGCGCTCGAATCCGCATGACTCGCCGTTCACCAGGATCAGTTCGACCTCGGTGTGCGGTACCCCCAGCGCCTCGATCATGTGCTTGACGGTGGCGGCGCGCGCGCAGGCGCAAACGCAGTCCAGCCCGCGCTGCGCACGCGGCAGGAAGTCGTTCAGTTCCTCGTAGAAACGAAACGTAGCGGTGACGGCGGTGGCCATGAGCCAAAGTATGCCACCACGCGGCCGGGTGCCGGAACGGGTTCCGGTCCGCCGTTCAGCCGGCCTGGTTGGCCAGCCGCAGCGTGGATTCCACCGACAGCCGCGCCCAGGCCGTCATGGCCTCGGCCGACTCCAGGCAGGCCGGCGGCGCGCTCAGGTAGTGAAGCATGGCGATCTCGCGCCCGGCACGGTTGTAGCGGAACGGCTCGCCGCCCTCGGCCTTGAAACGAGCGCGCGTCCTGTCGTCGACTTTCAGGAAGCAGCGCCCGCCCAGGACCAGCGCGAACACCAGGCCGTCGTAGTACAAGGCATGGCCGCCGAACATGCGGCGCGAGGTGATCGGCCCGATGCGCGCCGCCAGCGGCCCCATCAGTTCGAGCAGGTGGTCGATGAAGGGATCGGGGCGGCGTGGCATCGCGTCTGGCGCCGGTAGATGCCTTAGAGCTTCAGGCGCTGCCAGATCGCCTTGGTCGCGCTGGCCGTGTTGAGCGTATAGAAATGCAGCCCCGGTACGCCGGCCGCCAGCAAACGCTCGCACAGCGCGGTGACCACGTCCAGGCCAAAGGCGCGGATCGATTCGCGGTCGTCGCCAAAGCCTTCCAGCCGCTTGGCCACCCAGCGCGGCACTTCGGCACCGCACATCTCGGAGAAGCGCATCAGCTGCGAGGAATTGGTGATCGGCATGATGCCCGGCACGATCGGCACTTCCACGCCCATGGCGCGCACGTCGTCGACGAAGCGGAAGTACGCGTCGGCGTTGAAGAAGTACTGGGTGATGGCGGAGTCGGCGCCGGCCTTGACCTTGCGCTCGAAATTCTCGAGATCGTGGCGCGGCGACTTGGCCTGCGGGTGGTATTCGGGATAGGCCGCCACTTCAATATTGAACCAGTCGCCGGTTTCGGCGCGGATGAATTCCACCAGCTCGTTGGCAAAGCGGAACTCGCCGATCTCGCCCATGCCCGACGGCATGTCGCCGCGCAGCGCCACGATATGGCGGATGCCGCCATCGCGATAGGTCTTGAGGATTTCGCGGATGCTCTCGCGCGAGGAACCCACGCACGACAGGTGCGGCGCGGCCTCTATGCCTTCGCGCTGGATTTCCAGCACGGCATCCAGCGTGCCCTGCTGGGTGGTGCCGCCGGCGCCGAACGTCACCGAGATGAACTTGGGATGCAGCGGAGCGAGCTGCGCACGCGTGTTGCGCAGCTTCTCGGCGCCCTCCGCCGTCTTGGGCGGGAAGAATTCGAAGCTGAAGTAGCGGTCTTGCATGATGGTGGCGCGCCGCCTATGGCGCGGCGCGCTGAAAAATTGGCATGGGACGCCAGCAGGCGTCAGGCGCTGCGGCGCTCGCCCAGCAGCAGGCTGGACAGCGCCCAGGAGATCACGCTGTAGAGGATCGAGCCTAGCAAGGCCGCGCCAAAGCCGGTGACCACGAAACCGGCCAGCAGCTTGCCCACGAACAGGAACAGCAGCGCGTTGATCACGAAGATAAACAGGCCAAGCGTCAGCAGCGTCACCGGCAAGGTGAGGATCACCAGGATCGGGCGGATCAAGGTATTCACCAGGCCGAGCACCAGGGCGGCAATCATGGCCGAGCCGAAGCCGCCAAGATGAATCCCATCGATCAGGCTACCCACCAGGAACAGCGCGGCGGCATTGATGATCCAGACGGCCAACAGTCTCATGACGACTCCTTCGCTTGGGTGAAACGGATTCCGGGCAGGACGCCCGCGGCGTGGGCACGCCGCGGGTTGACGATCCGGGGATCGGTCAGAGGCAGATCAAAAGCTGATCTGCCGATCTGCTGATCAGCGGATCAGCAGATCAATAGCGGTAGTGATCGGCCTTGTACGGGCCTTCCTTCTTCACGCCGATATAGGCTGCCTGCTGCTCGGTCAGCTCGGACAGTTGCGCGTTGAGCTTCTTCAGCTGCAGGCGCGCGACCTTCTCGTCCAGATGCTTGGGCAGCGTGTAGACGCCGACCGGGTACTTGCCGCTATCGCGTTCCTGCCACAGTTCGATCTGGGCGATGGTCTGGTTGGCGAACGAGCTGCTCATCACGTACGACGGGTGGCCCGTGCCGCAGCCCAGGTTCACCAGGCGGCCCTTGGCCAGGATGATGATCTTCTTGCTGGGTTGATCGCCAACCGCGGGGAACACCACGTGGTCGACCTGCGGCTTGATCTCGTCCCACTCGTACTTTTCCAGCGAGGCGATGTCGATCTCGTTGTCGAAGTGGCCGATGTTGCAGACGATGGCCTGGTCCTTCATCTTGGCCATGTGGTCATGCGTGATGACGTGGTAGTTGCCGGTGCAGGTGACGAAGATGTCGGCCTTGTCGGCAGCGTATTCCATGGTCACCACGCGGTAGCCTTCCATCGCGGCCTGCAGTGCGCAGATCGGGTCGACTTCGGTCACCCACACCTGGGCCGACAGGGCGCGCAGTGCCTGCGCGCTGCCCTTGCCCACGTCGCCGTAGCCTGCCACCAGCGCGACCTTGCCAGCGATCATCACGTCGGTGGCGCGCTTGATGCCGTCCACCAGCGATTCACGGCAGCCATACAGGTTGTCGAACTTGCTCTTGGTCACCGAGTCGTTGACGTTGATGGCGGGGAACTTGAGTTCGCCCTTTTGCGCCATCTGGTACAGGCGGTGCACGCCCGTGGTGGTTTCCTCGGTCACGCCCTTGATGGCGTCCAGGTTGCGGCTGTACCAGGACGGGTCCTTGGCCAGCTTTTCCTTGATCGCGGCGAACAGGAAGGTTTCTTCCTCGCTGCCCGGCTTGGCGATCAGCGATGCGTCCTTCTCGGCGCGGGCGCCCAGGTGCAGCAGCAGCGTGGCGTCGCCGCCGTCGTCCAGGATCATGTTGGGGGTGCCGCCATCCGCCCAGTCGAAGATGCGATGGGTGAAGTCCCAGTATTCCTTCAGCGATTCGCCCTTGAAGGCGAACACCGGCGTGCCCGAGGCGGCGATGGCCGCGGCAGCGTGGTCCTGGGTCGAGAAGATGTTGCACGAAGCCCAGCGCACGTCGGCGCCGAGCGCGGCCAGCGTCTCGATCAGCACGGCGGTCTGGATGGTCATGTGCAGCGAGCCGGCGATGCGCGCGCCCTTCAGGGGCTGGGCGGCGGCGAACTCGTCGCGGATGGCCATCAGGCCGGGCATTTCGGTTTCGGCGATGGCGATTTCCTTGCGGCCCCAGCCTGCGAGGTTGATGTCAGCCACCAGGTAATCGTTCTTGAGGTCAGTCACTGCGTTCATGTTTCACTCCGATGAAGAGTGGCGACGAAGGACAAGTGCGGGGGATACGGCCGCGCCATGCCGTGGCGGAAAAAGCCACTTTGCATAACGGGCGGATAGGTCGACTCGCCTCCGTGTTTGTGCCACGGATCAGCGAGCGCCGTTGAAGACAGTCCGAGCCTGGCGAATGGCACAATGGGGTCCATTCGTTGCAACGCTCCTCGGAGTGGCGGTATTGTAGCCTGCCAAAAGGCGCCGCGCATTGCCGCCAACACGTTTTTTATTTGCCGCCCGTCCGATACATGACCCAGACGACACACCGCCCCCCGCGCACCCTGACCATCGCCGGCTCCGACTCGGGAGGCGGCGCCGGCATCCAGGCCGATCTCAAGACCTTTGCTGCTCTGGGCTGCTTCGGCATGAGCGCGATCACCGCCATCACCGCCCAGAACACCCTGGGCGTGACCGGCGTGCACGCCATCCCGGCCGACATGGTGGCGGCGCAGATCGACGCGGTGGCCAGCGATATCGGGGTGGATGCGGCCAAGACCGGCATGTTGGGCACGGCGGCCATCGTCGAAGCCGTAGCCGCCGCGCTGGACCGCCACGGCATCCGCCGGCTGGTGGTGGACCCCGTGATGATTTCCACCTCCGGGGCCACACTGGCGGACGACGCCACCACCCGGGCCATGGTCGGCCTGCTGTTCCCGCGCGCCGCGCTGGTCACGCCCAACCTGCCGGAAGCGTCCTATCTGCTGGGCCGCAAGATCACCCGGCGTGACGAAATGGAGCAGGCGGCACGCGACCTGGCCGCGCTGGGCTGCCCGGCGGTGCTGCTCAAGGGCGGGCACCTGGATCCGGAAGATCCCGGCCTGGACGACCTGCTGCTGAGCGCCGACGGCACTGTGCGTGTGTTCTCCCATCCACGCGTGGACACCCGCAACCTGCATGGCACCGGCTGCACGCTGGCGGCGGCCATCACGGCACAACTCGCGCGCGGCGATACGCTGGAGGACGCGGTGGAGGTGGCGCTGGATTTTGTGGCCGATGCGATCGTGGCCGGAGCCGACCTGGACCTGGGAGCGGGCAATGGCCCGCTGAATCATGGATTTTCGCCGCGGGTGCTGGGTTAAAACGCGAGCAATGCCAATGCAAAGCGAGCGGGCCACATCGGCGCGCGATGCGAAGCGAGCCCTCCAAGCGATGCGAAGCGAGCCGTGAAGGTGT
>NZ_JFJV02000232.1:0-36530 GCF_000611145.1 Cupriavidus sp. SK-3
CTTTAAGCCGTTGACGTTGACGTTAAGCCCTCACTCCACCCCCCGCCCCTCCCCAAACCCATCCCTCAACTCCCTCTTAAGCACCTTCCCAATCGCACTCCGCGGCAGCCCCTCAACCAACTCCACCACAGCAAGCCGCTGCGTCTTCCCCACCTGCCCATTAGCCCAGGCCATCAAGTCCTCCCCCGACACCCCGGCCCCTTCCCTACGCACCACAAACGCCACCGGCGTCTCCCCCCAACGCTGCGAAGGCACCCCTACCACGGCGCAGTCCACCACTTCGGGATGCTGCAGCAGAATGCCTTCGAGATCGCTGGGGTAGATATTGAAGCCGCCGCTGATGATCATGTCCTTCTTGCGGTCCATCAGCGTGAGGAAGCCATCTTCGTCAAAGCGTCCGACATCGCCGGTGCGGATAAAGAGCTTGCCGGTGGCGTCGCGCCATTCCGCGGCCGTGGTCTTTTCCGGTTGCTTGTGATAGCCCGCCATGATGATGTTGGAATGCCCGACGACCTCCCCGATCTCGCCCACGGGAACCTCGACGCCGTTGTCGTCGATCAGCCGGATGTCGTGCCCTTCCATCGGCTTGCCGACGGTATGGAGCTTGTTGGGAAATTCGTGCGCCGCCAGCACGCAGCTGCCGCCGCCTTCGGTCATGCCGTAGTACTCCACCAGCCCGCCCGGCCAGCGCTTGAGGATCTCGCCCTTCAGCGCGGCCGCAAGCGGTGCGCTGGTGGAGAACTTCATCTTGAATGCCGACAGGTCGTACTCGCCGAAATCTCCGCGGGCCATTAGGCGCTGGTATTGCACCGGCACCAGCATGGTGTGCGTGACGCGATGCCGCGCCGCCAGTTCGAGATAGCGTTGCGCATCGAACTTTGGCATCAGCACCGCGGTGCCGCCCAGCGCCAGCGTGGGGATGAAACTCACCAGCGTGGTGTTGGAGTAGAGCGGCGTGGAGATCAGCGTGACCGCCTCGCGCCCGTAGCCGCCGCTTTCCTGGACACGGCGGATCTGGTTCCAGCGCAGGCCGTGGCCGTGCACGATGCCTTTTGGCGTCCCCGTGGTGCCCGACGAGTAGATGATGTTGAACACTTGCTCCGGCCTGACGGGATGCTCCCGCGGGCGGCTGCCTTGCGGCGCCAGCCAGGCTTCGAAGGACAGCCCGGCGGGCGCGCCGCCCAGGCCGACGAGCCGGGCCTGGATGCCGTCCCTGACCGTCGCGATCTCGCGCAGGACATCCGCATCGACGAAGAGCAGCCGTGCATCGGAGTCCTGCACCATGCCCGCCAGGCTGGCCGGCGTGGAGGATGGCGCGAGCGGCACCAGGGCGACCCCGGCGCGCAGGCCGCCGATCAGGATCGCCGCGTACTCGACGGAAGCTGCCGCGCACACGGCAAGCGCAGCGCCGGGCTCCAGGCCGTCACGCTGCAATGCGGCGGCAACGCGGTCAACCAGTTCATCGAATTCGGCATAGGTGAGCGAACGGCGGTCGTCGACCACCGCAACATGCCCGGGTTGCTCGGCCGCGTGCAGCCGGACGCAGCCGGCCAGGTTGCCAATCGGCTGCGCCAGAAGTTCTGTGATGCCCATGGGAATTTCCTGTCTCCACTTGACGTCGCGACCGGCCGTTCTCGTTCTGGAAGAGCGGCCGGTCGCGCGCAGATTTATTGTCCTGAACGGCCGGGCATCCGGCGTTCATCCATGTGCCCGCCGGTTTTACGGCTGGCCGGGGAGAATTCTCGCATGGACGCGGCAAGGCTGCCGAGGGTGATGCCCGGCGCGCGGCGGGAGCGGGCGCATCCCACGCACGCTTGCAGGAAAACAGGAACCTGTCGCGGCGCCTGATGCGCGGCGTTCAGAGCGGGCCACTATCCCCGATCCAGTACGGCGCGCGCCCATAGTACTCGTGCAGCGTGGCGCCCCACCGCGGGTCGGCCATGGACGGCCAGTTGTCCTTGTCGAAGCCCGGCGCGTCCTTGATCCGTTGCGCGGTCACGCCGATGCGGAAGCACTTCTCGTCGGCGTCCAGGGTGAGCGCGCCCCAGGGAATGGCGTGGAGGGTGTCGCCCATCCCGAGAAACCCGCCGCTGGTCAGCACCGCGTAGGCAATGCGGCCGCCACGCACGTCGAGCATGATCTCCGAGATCTTGCCGACATGCTCGCCGTCGGAGGAATAGACTTTGTCGCCTTCCAGCGTCGAAGCCGCCATGACGTCCGGGCCGGGGCCGTCGCCGATCCCGCCTCCGACAATGGCCGCGCCACGGCCGGCGGCGGTCGCGCCACGATTGAGTGCATTGCGATCGAGTTCATTCATGTTCGTCTCCTGATAAGGGTCGTGCCGAAGTGCGCGCAACGAACGTGCCAGGACGGCGTTGCCGGCGGCATCGCCTTTCCGGCCTCCGGGTCACGGGAAGAATTACAAAGCCGGTAATTTTCCATGCCTTGCGCCGGCCCGGCGGCATGGCTGCCCACCGGCCTTGCCGGCGGCACGCGCGCCGCGTCACCAAGGCTGGCGCATGGCACGGAACATGCGCCGAGCATGATGACCTCGCTTGCGCCGACCCGGGACGCGCAGGCGGATGAGCCGCCAGGTCCACGCCGCGTGCAGCGCACGCGGCACCCTCGCCCCGAACGCCCCCTCTCAGGAGCACCACGAATGGAAACCCAAGGCAATACCCAATTCCCCGCCCAGAACGATTCGCCGGGTTTCGCCGGCAAGGCAGGCGCGGCAGCCGCAAACGTCATGGACGCGGCTAAAGATGCCGGCAAACAGGTCGGCACGGTCGCACGGACCGAAGCCTACGGCCTGAAGCGGGAACTCGATGACCTGATTGTCCGTATCCCCACCTTGTCGGGGGCCGCGCTGGACCAGGCCAAGGAAGAGTTCCTGAACAAGATGAACGCAACCCGGGACGCCGCGAAAGGCATTTCCGATAACGTGCGCCAGCAGTTCTCCCAGCGCGCCGAAGACACCGCCGCCTATGTCAAGGCGCAACCGCTGCGCTCGATGGGCATGGCGGTCGGGGCCGGCATCATCCTGGGCCTGTTGATGTCCAGCCGGAGCGGCCGCGCCATAGGCTGAAACCCGGACCACGCCCGCTTGCGCCCGGCCGGGCATCCCGTGCCGGGCGCCATCATGCGGACGCTTCGTAGTCCACCTGGTGCCGCGCGATGCGCAGGTCGCCAAGCTCGGCCTTCACGCGCAGGTGCTCCGGATGGCTGGCGTAGCCTTCCAGCGCCGATTGCGACTCGAACTCGGCGTACAGGACCACGTCGCAGGCGTAGTTGACCCTGCTGGCGTCCACGCCAACCTCCAGGTGGCGCAGTCCCGGGATCCGGCCGCGCAGCCCTTCGAAGGCAAGCTTCAGCCGGGCCACGCCGTCCTGCTTGTCCACTTCGGTTTCCCCGCGCAGGTTCCACATCACGATGTGTTTGACAATGGGCACGTCTCCTCCTTTCCGGATCTCAGGCCGGCGGAAAACCGGCCTTCTGCGGCCACAGGTTGGCAAAGGCATGGACGGTCGACTGCCCATACACACCGGCCTTGGTAAAGGGCTCGGCTTCCAGCCACGCCTGCGCTTCCGCCCGCGAGGCAAAATCGATCACCAGCAGGCTGCCGACCATGGTGGCGCCGTCATCGCCCAGCAGCGGGCCCGCAAAGGCGATGCTGCCCGCCCTGGCGCCGAGATAGGCCTTGTGGTCCGGGCGCACCCGGGCGCGCAGTTCGCTGGTGCCGGGCTTGTCGAGAAGATGGAATACAAACAGCATGCGGGCTTACCTCCGTGTTGACGATGACGTTGACGTTGAAGCCGGCGCCGACGGTGCCGGGTTGAGGATGAAATCGAAGTCCAGCGTGTAGAACGGCCTGGCGGATGCCGTACCGTCGGGCGCGATGCCGGGTTCATGCCGCACCCAGTCTCCGATCAGGGAACTGCGCACACCGAAGACCGCATCCGAATCCAGGTACTCGCCGCCCTCGCGGAACACATGGGTGATGAGCGTCTCGTAGCCCGGTGCGGTGATCATGAAGTGCAGGTGGGCCGGGCGCCACGGGTGGCGGCCCATGGCGTCGAGCATGCGCCCCACCGGCCCGTCGTGCGGGATCGGATAGCACTCGGCGACGATCGACTTGAAGTGAAAGCCGCCGCTGGCGTCGGCGGTCAGCGCACCGCGCCCCTGGTGGCCGTCGCGTCCGGCCTGCTGCACGTCGTAGAAGCCATCCGAATCTGCCTGCCACACTTCCAGCCTGGCATGGGGCACCGCCTCGCCCGTCACGCTCCTGACCTGGCCGCTGACGTAGCACGGCTCGCCGGTCATGCCGTTGCCCACATCGCCGCCCAGTTCATACTCCGGCGCGCCATCCACATAGAAGGGCCCGAACACCGTGGCCTCGGTGCAGCCGCGCGGCTTCGTGTGGTTCTGCGCCGTGACCAGCGTGGACAGGCCCAGCGTGTCGGACAGCAGGATGAACTCCTGCCGGCTGTCGGTGCAGGTATGGCCGACTTCGGTCAGGAACCTGATCCCTTCGGCCCATTCGGCCTCGGTGAGCCGCACCTCGCGGGCAAAGGCGTGCAGATGCTGGACCAGGCTGGTCATGATCTCCTTGAGCCTCCCGTCCGGCATGTCGGCGTGCCGCGCCAGCACCGCCTGGGTAATGGTTTCTTCGTCTAGATTGCGCATGATGTCTGTTCTCTGGTTGTCGATCTTTCGATCTGTCGATCGTCCGGGCGCCGGGCAGTGAATCTCAGGCCTTGGCCGCATCCTCCCAGCGCGGGCAGCTGCGCTTGCTCGCCGGGACATCGATCGACTGGTAGTTCGTCTTGTCCACCACCGTGGCCGGCAGCACGATGCTCTGGACGACCGGCATGCCGCGCAGCTTGCGAATGGCCGCCATCGTGCCCAGGCAGCCCTGGGCAAATCCATTGTAGTCACCGGTCGCGAGCAAGGTACCCGCCTTGATGGCATCGATCGCCTCCTGGGTGCCGTTGATGCCGGACACCAGCGCCTTGCGGTTGGCGCCCTGCAGCGCCTCGATGGCGCCGATGGCCATGGCATCGTTGGCGGCAAAGATGCCGTCGATCTGCGGGTACGACTGCATCAGGTTTTCCATCACCTGCAGCGCCTGCAGGCGCTGGTAGTTGGCCGGCTGCGACGCCAGCAGCTTGATGCTGGGGAAGGCCTTGAGCGCGTCCTGCATGCCCCTGACGCGGTCGATATTGGTCAGCGAGCCCTTGATGCCCTCAAGCAGGATGACGTTGCCTTTGCCGCCCATGGCCTTGAACAGGTGGGTGGCGGTCTTCAGGCCGAGGTCGTAGTCGCTCGCGCCCACGAAGGAGACGAAGTTGCCGACCTCGCTCTTGTCGGTGACGTTGACCACCGGGATGTTCGCCGCGTTGATCTTCTTCACGCCAGGCCCCATCGCCTTGTAGTCCACCGGAACGAAGACGATGGCGTCGGCCTTCTTGACGATCACGTCTTCGACCTGGCTCATCTGTTCCGGGATGCTGTCCGGCTTGGTGGGGATGTAGTGGGTGACGCGGGCGCTCATGCTCCTGGCCGCCGCGTCCGCGCCCTGGCGCACCACCTGGAAGAACGGATTGGTCTGGTTCTTGGTGAATACCGCGATGCGCTCGCCGTCCGCGTGGGCCGGCGCCGCCAGCATGCCGAGGGCCAGCACGCCTGCCAGTTGTTTCAGGTTACGTAGGTTCATGTTGTCTCCTTGGTTTTTGATGAAGGGCCATGCGCGGCGCCCGCTGCCGCGCCGGCAGGATTGCGGCCTGACTTACAGCCTGACTTACGGCCTGACTTACGGTCTGACACCCAGCCGCTTGCGCGACAGCGTGTCCAGGAATACCGCCAGCACGACGATCACGCCGGTCACCAGGGGCTGCCAGTTGGCGCTCACGGTCAGCAGGTTCATGCCGTTGAGCACCAGTGTCAGGATGATGGCGCCGACCAGCGTGCCGGATACGCGGCCCACGCCGCCGAACAGCGAGGTGCCGCCGATCAGCACCGCGGCAATGGCGGGCAGCGTCAGGGCCTCGCCGATGTCGCCCTCGGCCGAGTTGAGCCGGGCCAGGAACACCAGGCTGGCGATGCCGGCCATCGCGCCGCTCACCAGGTACACCAGCACCAGCCGCCGCTTCACCGGAACGCCCGAAAGCCGGGCTGCCACGGGATTCGCGCCGATGGCGTAGATCTCCTGCCCGTAGACGGTCTTCTGCGACATGGCGGTGCCGGCCACCAGGAACAGCAGCATCAGGTAGACCGGGATCGGCACACCCAGCAAGTAGCCGCTGCCGATGGCACGGAACGCCGGCGGAAAGCCATGGATGGTCTCGCCCGCCATGAACCAGTAGGTGACGCCGTGCAGCACCCACAACATGCCGTAGGTGGCAATGAAGGGCGGGATGCGCAGCATGGCCACCAGCAGCCCGTTGGCCAGGCCGATCAGCGCGCCGGTGCCAAGCCCCGCGCCCACGCCGAGCGTGGTCGACCCCGTGGCCTTCATCACGGTGGCCGCCACGCAGGCCGACATCGCCACATTGGCGCCCACCGACAGGTCCAGCCCGCCGGTGAGGATCACCAGCGTCACGCCGGATGCCAGCAGGAACAGCAGGCTGGCCTGGCGCAGCACGTTGAGGATATTGCTCAGCGTCAGGAACGCGTCGGACGCCACGGCAAGCAGCAGGCACAGCAAGCCGAGCGCAAACAGCCGGTAGGCAAACGAGCGGGCATCCGCCGAGAGTGGCGGGAACAGAGTCGCCGTGTTCATGCTTTCCCCTTGAAGGATTCGATCAGCAGCACCACCAGCACCAGCACGCCGATCGCCGCCACCTGCACCGATGACTGCACGCCGACGAGGTTGAGCCCGTTGCGCAGCACGCCCACCGCCAGCACGCCCAGCACCGTGCCGGGCAGCCAGCCGTTGCCGCGGTCGAAGGTGGTGCCGCCTACCGCCACCGCGGCGATGGCATCGAACTCCAGCCCGATGGCCGCCGTGGGATGCCCCGCGTTCATGCGTGCGGTAAGCAGCAGCGCGGCCACGCCGGCCATCAGCCCGCCCAGCACATACACCGCGATGAGACAGACATTGATGCGCACGCCGGAGAACTTGAGCGCCTCGCGGTTGCCGCCCAGCGCGAACACGTAGGCGCCGAAGCGGGTGCGGTACAGCAGCCAGTGGAACAGGCCGTAGAACGCCACGGCGATCCAGATGGGAAAGGGAATGCCCAGCAGTTGCCCGGAATAGATCAGCGGGATGGTGTCGCCGATGCCCACCACGCTCTGGCCATCGGTGGCCACCAGCGCCAGGCCCTGCGCGGCGCCCAGCGTGCCGAGCGTCGCCACGAAGGGTGGAATCTCCAGCCACGACACCAGCGCACCGTTGAGCAGCCCGAACGCCAGCCCGGTCAGGAGCGCCGCGCCCAGCGCGAGCGGCAGCGATCCGGTGGACACCATCACCATGGCCAGCACCACGCCGCACAGCGTCAGCACGGCGCCCATCGACAGGTCCAGGCCTTCGGTCATGATGATCAGCGTCATCGGCAAGGCGATCAGCAGCAGGATGGTGGATTGCGTGCCGATGTTCAGCAGGTTGTCCACGCTCAGGAAGCCCGAGCCCGTGGCGCTGAAGACCAGCGAAAGCAGCAGCAGCACCCAGACCGAGCCGGGCAGCTTGCCGAACGGCCGGCCCGGCTGCCGCGGTAGTGCATTGGTATCAAGCATCGTTCATCCCCAGTTGCAGAATGCGTTCTTCGGTCATCTCGCCATGCGCGAGCTCGCCGGCGATGCGGCCGCCGCGCATGACGTAGGTGCGGTCGCAGACATTGATGATTTCCGGCAGTTCGGAACTGATCAGCAGCACGCCCGCTCCCTGCCTGACCAGGCTGTCGATCAGCGCAAAGATCTCCGCCTTGGCGCCCACGTCGATGCCGCGCGTGGGCTCGTCGAAGATGAACAGCCTGGCTTGCGCCACCAGCCACTTGCCGATCACGATCTTCTGCTGGTTGCCGCCCGAGAGGAATTGCGCAAGCTGGTCGCCATCGGGCGTGGCGATACGCAGCCGCGCGATCTCGCGCGCGGCCAGCGCCTCGGCCTTGTCGGCGCGATACCAGCGCGAGGGAAACGCGCGCCGCAGGCCGGCCAGCAGCAGGTTGTCCCGCACCGTGCGGATCAGCGCCAGCCCTTCGGACTTGCGGCTTTCCGGGATCAGCGCGGCGCCCAGTTCGCGGGCGCGGTCAGGCCCCCCGGCGAGCCGCTGGCCGAAAATCCTGATTTCGCCCTGCCGGATCGGGTCGGCGCCAAACACGGCGCGCGCCACTTCGCTGCGCCCCGATCCCACCAGCCCCGCCAGGCCGACGATCTCGCCGGCGCGCACTTGCAGGTTGATCTCCGTGATGCCGCTGTCCGCGCTGACGTTGCGCACATCGAGCGCCACCTCGCCCGGCTGCGCGCCGCGCTCGCGGCTATAGCTCATATCGACCTTGCGGCCCACCATGCGCGCCACCAGTTCGTCCGGCGAGGCGTCGCCGGGCAGGCAGGCGCCCACCTTGCGGCCGTCGCGCAGGATGGTGATGCGGTCGCCGAGTGCGAAGACCTCGGCCATGCGGTGCGAGATGTAGATCATCGAGACGCCATCAGCCTTCAGCCGTGCGATCACCGCGAACAGTTTCTCGGTCTCGCGGTCTGACAGCGCGGCGGTGGGTTCGTCCAGCACCAGGATGCGGGCGTTCTGCGACAGCGCCTTGGCGATCTCCACCATCTGCTGCTGCGCCACGCCCAGTGCATGCACCGGCGTGCGCGTGCTCACCTCCATGCCGAGGATGTCGAGGATGCGGCGCGCTTCGGCATGCATTGCGGCGGTGTCGACGGAGCCGGGAATGCGGCCCGCGGGCTCGCGGCCGAGGAAGATGTTCTGCGCGATGTCCAGGTAGGGCACCAGCGAGAATTCCTGGAAAATCACCGCAATGCCGAGCCGCATGGTGTCGGCCGGGCTGGCGATCGTCACGGGGTTGCCCTCGTGATAGAACTCGCCGGCATCGGCCACATAGACGCCGCACAGGACTTTCATCAGCGATGACTTGCCGGCGCCGTTCTCGCCCAGCAGCATATGCACTTCGCCGGGATAGATGCAAAACGACACGTCGTCCAGCGCCTTCACGCCCGGAAAGTGCTTGCAGATACCGCGCATCTCGAACAGCGGCGTGATTTCCGTGATGGCGTTCATGATGCGAGCCTGTCGATCGCGCCGGCGCCGATGCCGTGCGTGGCGGGTTGTCGATGCATGGTCTCCTCCTTTTCTGGTTGGTGGTTCTTCAGGCGCTGGTGGCGGATTGATGCGCCCGCCCTCTCCCCCGCCCCGCTCAACCGTTGCGTTGGTTTGCTCCCCGGGACACCTCTTTTTCCCTACCGCCCCGCCGCCAGCCGTTCGCCGGACTCGCGCAGCCTCTCAAGCTTGCCCGCCAGCCCGTCCACCAGCAGCCGCCCGTGGCGCTTGCGCGCCCTGCCCGCCACGAACACGCTGTCGATGTTGGCCAGGCTCGCCTGCATCACGATGGCGCTGACGGGGTCGTGCAGCGGCATCATGTTGAGCTTGCGCGCGTCGATCAGGACCAGGTCGGCCTGCTTGCCCACGGCCAGCGAGCCGATGCGGTCTTCCATGCCGAGCATTCGCGCGCCGGCCAGCGTGATCCAGTCCAGCGCGTCGCGGCAGCTCGCCGCATGGGCCGGGCCGATGTCATCGTGCTGTTGCCGGTAGGCGGCATGGTCCAGCGCACGCTGTACGCCCAGCGCAATCCGCGCGGCAATGAACATCTCGCCGGACGGACCCGATTCCAGGTCCACGCCAAGCGACGGCGCCGCGCCCAGGCGCATCAGCCGGCCGGTGATCGGGAAGCCATGGCCCTGCGTCAGTTCGTTCTCCGGCGTCACGGAGAAACTCATCCCCAGGCCGACGAAACGGGCAAGCTGTTCGTCCGTCAGGTTGTTGCCGTGCACGATATTGATATGCGGCCCGAGCAGCCCCGCCCGCTCCAGCCGCTCCCACCCATCCGGCGTGCGCGCGCTGCCGCCGCCCTGATGCATGCTGGCCAGCAGGCCGAACTCGCGCGCCAGGGCGAAGTCGTGCAGCGCCACTTCCAGCGTCGAGTAATGCGGGCCCAGGATGGCCAGGCCGAGGCTGAGCAAGGCCGAGCCTTGCAGCCGCTTTGACAGGCGCTCCACCTCGCTGCGCGGGTGCGGCATTTCCCAGAACGGCATGGCGCCGGGCTTGGGGTCGGGCTTGGGCGAGCCGTGCAGGAAGGCCGCGCGGATGCCGGACTGCGCCAGCGCGTCCAGCGCGGCGTCGCTATGCGCCGGGGTGGGATTGTTATGGCACCAGTCCACCAGCGTGGTGGTGCCGCAGTCCAGCTGGTTCCAGGCGCCGGCGAGCGTGGCTATGCCGATGTCTTCCGGTGTGAAGCGCGTGGCCAGCCCCGCGTGCATCTGCCGGAAGTACCCGGTCAGCGTCCAGCCGGAAGCCACCCCGCGCAGCGCGGTCTGCCAGGTGTGCATATGCGCGTTGACGAAGCCGGGCGCCGCGATGAAGCCGCGCGCGTCGATCCGTTCCGCGTCACCCGCCTCGATGCGCGGCGCGATCGCGGCGATGCGCTCGCCTTCGATCAGCAGGTCGCCGGTGAACTCGCCAAGGGTGGGCTCCATCGTGACCAGGGTCGCCCCGCTTACCAGGATGCGTGACATGAGCGCGGTCCTCTTTAATGCGAAAGGCAAACAAGACGCGAGGGACAAGCGAAGCGGAATGCGGGCATGGAATGGTCTCCTTGGCGCGGCGGCGCTGCCGGTATCCGGCGCGCCACTCTGGCTTTCTTCGGGTGGGCTGTCGTGCCGTGCGCATTCGCCGCCAGCGGCGGAATCGAGCACCTGACATCCGTTGGAACAAACTCTATACTCCCGGAAAACGGAAAAAAACGACGGATCAGGAAATCTTCTTTCCACCTGGCGAGGGAATCCGGCCAGGACAAGGGAGGAGAAGCCGCACACGGGGAGACGCCAGATGGACCGCTGGACCGAATTCGAACTGTTCGTTCAGATCGCCGAACTGGGCAGCATCACCAAGGCTGCAGAGAGCCTGGGCATTTCCAATGCGGCGGCAAGCCGCTACCTCGCTTCGCTTGAGGAGCGCCTCTCGGCGCGGCTGATCGAGCGCAACACGCGGCGTCTGTACCTGACCGGCGTGGGGCACGAGTTTTTCCGGCGCTGCAAGGGTGTGCTGGCGGAAATGAAAGAAGCGGAGGCGGCCGTCAACGCCAATGTGCTGGAGCCGGGCGGCACGCTGACCATCACCGCCTCGCTGTCGTTTTCGATGAAACACCTGGCGCCGCTGCTGCCCGACTTCACCGCGCTCTATCCGAAGGTGGACGTCAATATCCTCGCGGCCAACCGCTACTACGACATCATGGACAGCGGCATCGACCTTGCCATCCGCACCCGCGAGTTCGAGCCCGACTCCGGCCTCACGGTGCGCCGGCTGGCGCAGACGCGTCGCATCCTGGCCGCTTCGCCGCGCTACCTGGGCCGCATGGGCACGCCGCGCGAGGTTGAGGACCTGCTGCGCCACCAGATGCTGATCTACTCCTACGCGAACCGGCCGCACGAGATGACCTTCACCCGCAACGGCGAGGAGAAATCGGTAACGGTGCGCAGCAAGCTGGAGTCCAACGACGGCCAGGTGATACGCGCCGCCGCGCTGGAAGGCCTGGGCATCCTGGTGCAGCCCAAGTACATCGTCTATGACGATATCGTTGCCGGCCGGCTGATCCCGGTGCTGGACGACT
This sequence comes from Cupriavidus sp. SK-3, assembly GCF_000611145.1. NCBI lineage: Bacteria > Pseudomonadati > Pseudomonadota > Betaproteobacteria > Burkholderiales > Burkholderiaceae > Cupriavidus > Cupriavidus sp. SK-3. The sequence goes on from NZ_JFJV02000232.1 coordinate 11,838, forward strand.
GGGACCTGCCCCGGCTCACCATCAATATCGCCTTCCAGAGCCGACGCTACCTGGCCGCCAAGGTGCGCTTGTTCATCGACTTCCTGGTGGCGCACTTCGAGCGCATGGACTACGAGCGCAAATGGACGTCGTGAGGCCGCCGCGCGCTAGGCGCTAGGCGCTCACCGCCGGCAGGCCGGCGGCGAGCCGCGCCGACTTGATCACCGCCGCGTAGTCGTCCGCGGCCATGCCCTGCGCCGCCGCGCCCTGCAGCATCTGGCCGAGCAGCGCCGTGAGCGACAACGGCACGCGCAAGCTGGCGCCGGCGTCCAGGATCAGCCCGACGTCCTTGAGCATCTGGTCCACGGTGAACGTCGGCGTGTAGTCGTTTTCCACCAGTTGCGCCGATTTGGCCTTGACGATCGGCGCGGCCACCGCGCTGGCGGTGATCACGGACCACATGTCCTGCCATTTGAGACCGCCCTTGGCGCCCAGCGCCAGCGCTTCGGCAAGCATGCCGGAGGTCAGGCCGATCATCAGGTTCACCACCAGCTTCATCAGGCGGGCTTCCTCGGCTTCGCCGAGGTAGAACTGCGTCGGCCCCAGGGCCGCCAGCAACGGGCGCGCTATCTCGTACGCCGCCGCCGGACCGGAGACCAGCGCCGTCAGTTGCGCGGCCTCCGCCATCTTGTTGTTGCCCGATACCGTCACGCGCAGGTACGGGATGTTCCGCTGCGCCAGCACGGCGGCGACGCGGGCGGACGCTTGCGGCGACACCGTGCTGGTATCGATATACAGCGTGCCCGGCGCGGCCAGTTCAGCCAGCCGGGCACCGACCGCCTCGAAGGCCGCGTCGTGCGGCAGGGAGCTGAATACGACATCCTTGCCGGCGATTGCCTCCGCCAGCGAGCCTGCCGCCCCGAGCCCTGCCTGACGGGCAGCTTCCAGTACCGCGGGGGACTGGTCGAAGCCTTCGACCGAGTGGCCGGCCGCGGCCAGGTGGCGTCCCATGGGCAAGCCCATCTTGCCGGTTCCGATGAAGCCGATATGCATGGTTTGTCTCCAGTTCGTTGTGTGCCTGGCGTGATTGCGCGGCGGTTGCGCGCCGGTTGCGCGCCGGTTGCGTCTCAGTCCGGGCGCGTGCCTTCAAAGGCAGCCTGCAGCAATTCGCGAATCGGCGCGCTTTCGATGGGGCGCGGATTCCAGTAGGGGTTGGCCAGCGCGATTTCGGCGGCACGGTCCAGGTCCTCTCGCTTCATGCCGATATCGCGCAGCGCGGTGACCGCGCCGTGGCGGGCAGCCAGGTCATGGAGCCCGCGCGCCGCTGAAATGTGCTCGCTGCCAAGGGCTCGCCGGATCCTCGCCATCGCTTCCGGGGCGGCACCGGCGTTATAGGCCATGGCGTGCGGCAGCACGACCGTATGGGTTTCGGCATGCGGCAGATTGAAGCTGCCGCCCAGCGTATGGCACAGCTTGTGGTGCAGCGCCATGCCCACGCTGCCCAGCACCGAACCGCAAAGCCATGCGCCATAGAGGCAATCGGCGCGGGCATCGAGATCGGACGGGACCTCGCAGATGCGGGGAATCGCGCTGGCCAGCGCCCGGATTCCCTCCTCGGCCATCAGTGACGTCACCGGGTTGGCATCTTCGGCATACAGGCCTTCCGCCGCATGGGCGATGGCGTTCAGCGCGCTGGTCACGCTCATGGCAACCGGCAGGCCGACGGTAAGTTCGGGATCGTAGATCACGGTGCGGGGCAGGACGCGCGGGTCGCGGCCGGTCTTCTTCAGGCCGGCATCGGTGATGCCGTAGATCGGCGTCATCTCCGAGCCCGCATAGGTGGTGGGAATCGCCAGGATGGGCAGGCCGGAGGTCAGCGCGATCGCCTTGCCCAGCCCCGTGGTCGAACCGCCGCCGATGGCGATCGCGCAATCCGCGCCCAACGCCTGCGCGTGACTGGCCGCCGCGCGCGCGGTCTCGAGGGGCACGTGCATGATGGCGCCGGCGTAGATACCGGCCGAGAGCGGCCCCAGCAATTCCGCTACGCGCTGCGCCTCCTCCGTCTGGTTCGGCGTGCACAGCACCAGCGCGCGTTGCGCACCCATGCGCTCCACCTCCTGCGCAACCTGGCTCAAGGTGCCCGCGCCGAACAGGACGCGCATGGGCTGGGCCGTATAGACAAACGACTTTGGCATAGGCTTGGTCTTCCTCCGGATCGGTCTGGATCTGCGCCCGCTCCGCGGGTCTTGCCCGCGCGCCAGGACCTGCAAGCGGGCACGCGGCGCGCGCGGACTCGTTACGCACGTTAGCCTTCCGCGTGGCGGAAAGAAATGCCGGGAAGGGAAAACAGTCTTGACGGGAAAGGAAGAATCGCGGAGGCACGGCGCCGTTGCCAGGGATTGCGCGGGGACCGCATGGCCAGCGCGTTCGCCAATGCCGGGCGCACCAGGGCGCACCAGAGCGCACCAGAAAGCACATGACAGCCCGCGCCGCCGCTGCTCCGTGCCGAACGCGCACCAACTGATCCTGTTCGGCCCGCATCCGGGGCGCTAGCCTGATGGCTACCCACAAGCCCCTCGCCGGCGGCGGCGACATTGCCCGTTTCCCGCACGGCAAACCTGGAAGTGCCCCATGTATTTATATGATGAGATCGACCAGCAACTGGTCGACCAGCGCGTTACGCAGTTCGCCGGCCAGACCGAGCGTTTCCTCAGCGGCCAGCTCACCGAAGACGAGTTCCGCGTGCTGCGCCTGCAGAATGGCCTCTATATCCAGCGGCATGCGCCCATGCTGCGCGTGGCGATTCCCTACGGCATGCTGGTGTCCCGGCAACTGCGCAAGCTGGCCGAGATCTCGCGCCGCTGGGATCGCGGCTACGGGCACTTCAGCACACGCCAGAACATGCAGTTCAACTGGCCGCGCCTGGAAGACGCGCCCGCCATCCTGGCGGAACTGGCCACCGTGCAGATGCATGCGATCCAGACCAGCGGCAATTGCATCCGCAACACCACCACCGATCATTTCGCCGGCCTGGCGCCGGACGAGGTCGTGAACCCGCTGGTGTGGTGCGAGATCATCCGCCAGTGGTCCATGCTGCATCCGGAGTTCGCCTTCCTGCCACGCAAGTTCAAGATCGCCGTGAGCGGCGCCACCACGGACCGGGCCGCGGTCGGCGTGCACGACATCGGCCTGCAGGCGGTGGAGCGCGACGGCGAACTGGGTTTCCGGGTCTGGGTGGGCGGCGGCATGGGCCGCACGCCGATGGTCGGCAAGCTGATCAACGCCTTCGTGCACTGGTCCGATCTGCTGACCTACCTGCAGGCCACGCTGCGCGTCTACAACCTGCACGGGCGGCGCGACAACAAGTACAAGGCGCGCATCAAGATCCTGGTGAAAGACCTGACGCCGGGCGTGTTCGCGCAGCAGGTTGATGAGCAATGGCAACGCATCCGCGGCGGCCCGGATACGGTCAGCGCGGACTTCGTGAAAGGCGTGGCCAGTCACTTCACCACGCCGGACTACGATCCCGGCGCGGCGGACGAGCCCGGCCCCGGCCCTGCCCTGACGGCGGCCCAGCCCCGCTTCGCCCGCTGGCTGCGCAGCAATGTGCATGCGCACCGCGTGCCCGGCTACGCCGCCGTGACCGTGTCGCTGAAGGCAACCGGCGCGCCGCCGGGAGACATCACCGCGGACCAGATGGATGCGGTGGCGGATATGGCGGACCGCTACGGCTTTGGCGAGCTGCGTGTCTCGCATGAGCAGAACCTGATCCTGGCCGACGTGCGCCGCAGCCAGCTGTACGCGCTATGGCTGGAGCTGGATGCCTTGCACCTGGCCACCGCGAATATCGGCATGCTCACCAATATCATCGCCTGCCCGGGCGGGGATTTCTGCTCGCTGGCGAACGCCGTGTCGATTCCGCTGGCGGAGGCCATCCAGCGCCGCTTCGACGACCTGGACTACCTGTTCGAAATCGGCGAGCTGGACCTGAACATCTCCGGCTGCATCAACTCCTGCGGGCACCATCACGTCGGCCATATCGGCATCCTCGGCGTGGACAAGGCCGGCGAGGAGTGGTACCAGGTCACCGTCGGCGGACGCCAGAACGGCGCCGCCGGCCATGCCCTGCTTGACCAGCACAAGGGCGGGGGCGCGGCCATTGGCCGCATCATCGGCCCATCCTTCGCGCGCGATGAAATCCCCGACGTGGTCGCGCTGCTGATCGACACCTACCTGTCCCTGCGCGACAGCGACGCGGAGCGGTTTATCGACGTGGTCGAGCGCGTCGGCGTGGATCCCTTCAAGCAGGCGGTCTACCAGGACCCGCGGATCGTCGCGCGGCGGCAGCAGGCGGAGGTGGCCCGTGCCTGACACCCAACGCCTGCCGCAGTCCGGCAAACTGAACAACGTGATCCGCAACGGCCGGCTCGAAGCCGACATCTGGCGCGCCTTCGTGGCGGACGAGAGCATGGCCGGCCCGACCATGCCGCCCGACGAAGATGGCTGGCTGGTCACGCTCGACACCTGGCGGGCCACCCGCGATGCCTTGCGCGCGCGCCGCCATCCGGTGGCCGTGTACCTGGCGCCGGACGCGGAGCCGGAAGACTTGCTGGACGCGGGCGCCGCTGTCATCGATGCGGCCGGCATCGCGCACCTGGCGATCGACTTCCCGGTCTATACCGACGGGCGCGGCTATTCGCTGGCGCAGTTGCTGCGCACGCAATACGGCTGGCGTGGCGAGCTGCGCGCGGTGGGCGACGTGATGATCGATACGGTGCACTACATGGCCCGCTGCGGCTTCGATGCGTTCGCCGTCAAGCCGAGCCACGACCCGCAGGCCGCCCTCGCCGCGCTGGGCACGTTCACGGTGCATTACCAGAAGACGTACGCATCCACGTCCACCCTGGCGGCATAGGCGCGGGACGCTATCTTGCCAGCCACCCGCCCAGCAGCGCGTTGACTGGCTCGTGCGCCTCGTACTGGACCCAGTGCCCCGCATCCGGGATGATGCAGCCCTGCCGCTGCGCGCGGCCCTGCGTCATGGCCGCCACCGCCGCGGCCGGGTCGGCCGTCACATCGTGCTCGCCCCATGCCAGCAGCACTTCGCCGCCGAAGCGGTCCAGCGCGTCGCGCAGGCCGCCCGCGCGCGAGATGTTCTTGCTGCGAAAGCGTGTGTGCCGGCATGACTCGGTGTGCGCGTACAGGGCCATGGCATCGACCCTGGCCGGGTCCGCGATCATGAACGCCTCCAGGTTGTAACGCATCGCCTGCGCCAGCGCCGCGCCGTCCGCCGCCTTGCGCCAGTCCACCAGCGCGCGCTGCTGCCGGCGGATGCCGCCGTGCCCGGCCGAGCCCAGCAGGGCGAGCCGGCGTACCGTGCCAAGCGCGGCGGCCACGTTCGCGGCGACCAGCCCGCCGAACGAGAAGCCGGCGAGGTCGATCTCGTCCGTGCAGCCGGGCAACTGTCGGATCGCCGCCGCGAGCGTTCCGGCCATGGCGGACAGATCGCTGACGATGTCATCCGACTCGCCAAAGCCGGGCATGTCCGGCGCCCAGACCGTGCGTTGCGCAGCCAGCGCCTCGATATTGCGCACCCAGTGCAGCCAGCTGCCATGTCCGCCATGCAAGAGGATGACCGGGCGTCCCTCGCCAAAGCGGCGCCAGACGACCCGGCAGCCGCCGGCATCGGTCACGATCCGTTCCGCCCGATGTGCCAGGGCGGCCACCTCCGCTTCCGGGGGAGTTGTAGTGTCAGGGGTTGTGCTGCGCATCTGGGTCCTTGGTTCCGGTCCCGGATTTTATCCAACTCCAGGTGGAAGCGCCCTGCCTGGAACGGGTAGTGGCGTGGCGCGGCGTGGTGGCGCGGCGTGGTGGCGACTCGCAGGCCATCCCCCCCGGCTATATCGACGCCAGGGAAATCACGTCAGCCAGGTGCCTTTTCTCGCAAGCCATTTCGTCCGCGACGATTTCTGAAACCGCGGCCAGGGCTGCCTGGACGATGGCTGCGGCATCGACCTCGAAATAGCGGCGCAGTGCCGCCCGCGAATCGCTTCGCCCGAAGCCATCGGTGCCCAGCGTCAGATAGCGGCGCCCCGGCGGGATGAAGGCACGAACCAGTTCCGGAAGTGCGCGGACATAGTCCGAGGCCGCAATGATCGGGCCGCTGCTCGCCCCGAGTTGCCGCCCGAACCAGCTGTCGATTGCCGGAATGTCGCCATGACGCCACAGGCGTTCGCGCTCCACCCCTTCGCGCGCCAGCTCGATGTAGCTGGTCACGCTCCAGACATCGGCGGCAATGCCATGCACCTGTTCGAGTTGCCGCGCCGCCTTCAGGACTTCGCCCATGATCGCCCCGCTGCCGAACAACTGCACGCGGTGGGCGAACGCCCCGCCACGCCGCAGCAGGTACATGCCCCGCACCACGCCTTCGTGGGCGTCGTCCGGCAGGCTCGGGTTCTCGACGCTTTCATTGGTGACCGTGACGTAGTAGAACTCGTCGGCCTGTTCGCTGACCATGCGGCGCATGCCATGGTCGACGATGACGGCCAGTTCACCGGCGAAGGCGGGATCGTAGGCGCGACAGTTGGGAATGGTCGAAGCCGCCAGGTGGCTCGTGCCATCCTGGTGTTGCAGGCCCTCTCCCCCCAGTGTGGTGCGTCCCGAGGTGGCCCCGATCAGGAACCCGCGTGCCCGCTGGTCGGCGGCGGCCCAGATCAGGTCGCCCACGCGCTGGAAACCGAACATGCTGTAGTAGATGTAGAACGGCAGCATGGCGACGCCGTGGGTCGAGTAACTGGTGGCCGCCGCTGTCCATGAGGACAGCGCGCCGGCTTCCGTGATCCCCTCCTCCAGGATCTGCCCGTCCTTGACCTCCCGGTACGACAGCATGGAAGCCGAATCTTCCGGCTGGTAAAGCTGGCCGAACGGCGCGTAGATGCCGACCTGGCGGAACAGATTCGCCATGCCGAACGTCCGCGCCTCGTCGGCGACGATCGGGACAATGCGCGGGCCCAGCACGGGATCCTTGAGCAAGGCGCCCAGGTACCGCACCAGGGCCATGGTGGAGCTCATGGCCTTGCCATCGGCGTGCACGGCGAACGCGGCGGTCTTGTCCAGCCCGGGCACTGGCAACGACTCGGCGCCTGGATTGCGCGCAGGCAGATAGCCGCCGAGGGCAGCGCGCCTGGCCTGGAGATAGCGGATCTCGGGGCTGTTCTGCGCCGGCCGGTAGAACGCAGCCTGCGCCACCTGTTCGTCGGACAGCGGCAACTGGAACCGGTCCCTGAATGCGAGCAGATCGTCCGTGCCCAGCTTCTTCTGCTGGTGCGTGGTCATCCGGCCTTGCGCAATGGCGCCCATGCCGTAGCCCTTCATGGTCTTGGCCAGCACGACGCAGGGACGCCCGTTGCGCCTGGCGGCTTCGGCAAATGCCGCGTATATCTTCGCCGGGTCGTGCCCGCCCCGGCGCAGGCCGTCGATCTCGTCGTTGGAGAGATGCTCGACAAGCGCCCGCAGCGCCGGCGTCTTGCTGAAGAAGTTCTCGCGATTGAACGCGCCATCGTTGGCCGAGAGCGTCTGGAACTCGCCATCCACGGTCTGCGCGAAGGCGCGGCTGATGGCGTGATCGTGGTCACGTGCCAGCAGCGCATCCCACTCCGACCCCCACAGGCATTTGACGACATGCCACCCCGCCCCCGCGAAGAGGGCCTCGAGTTCATCGACAATGCGCCCGTTGCCGCGCACCGGCCCATCCAGGCGCTGGAGATTGCAGTTGATGACGAACGTACAGTTGTCGAGCTTTTCCCGGGCGGCGAGCGTCAGTGCCGCAATCGACTCCGGCTCGTCCATTTCGCCATCGCCGAAGAAGCCCCAGACCCGGCGCTCGCTGGTCTCTTTCAAGCCCCGGTTTTCCAGGTAGCGCATGAAACGCGCCTGGTAGATGGCGTTCAGCGGGCCGATGCCCATCGACCCGGTCGGAAACTGCCAGAAATCCGGCATCAGGCAGGGATGCGGGTATGAACTCAGGCCGCGGATCCCCTTCCCTTCGGCCACGATCTCTTGCCGGTAGTGGCAAAGCGACGCTTCGTCCAGCCTGCCCTCCAGGAAGGCACGCGCATAGACGCCAGGCGCCGAATGGGGCTGGAAGAAGACGAGATCCCCGCCTTGCGCCGCCTCGTGCCCGCGGAAGAAATGCTGGTAGCCAACCTCGAACAAATCCGCCGCCGAGGCATAGCTCGCGATGTGCCCGCCGAGTTCGCCATGCGCCTGGTTTGCACGCACCACCATGGCGAGCGCGTTCCAGCGCAGGATGGCCGACAGGCGCTGCTCCATCGCGAGGTCGCCGGGATAGGCCGGTTGCTCGTCGACCGGCACGGTATTCAGGTAAGGCGTTACCTGCGCCGGCCGCCACTGCAGCCGGTGCTGCCTGGCATGCGCCAGCAGCGCATCCAGGATGGCGCAGGCGCGCTCCTTGCCCTGCCGCGGCCCCCAGGCCGACAACACGCCGTCGAGCGCGTCGCACCACTCCTGAAGCTCCTCCGGATCGGTCTGATCGATCGCCAGGATGGAACCAAATCGGTCACGAGATGCCATCTTGATACTCCTCCACCGGCAGTTGCCCGGCTCAATTTGCCTGGATACTGGCCTTCTGGGCGATGGCCCGCATCCGCGGCAAGTCTTTCTCGATCATGGCGCCGACTTGTTCGGGCGTGGCATAGGACGGCTCCAGGCCGTTGGCCACCAGTTTTTCCTGGATTTCGTGATCGTTCATGGTCTGCGCCAGCGCTTTCCCCAGCCGCGCCCTGACGTCGGGCGGCAGGCCTCGCGGCGCCGCGATCGCCACCCACGAATCCGCATCGAACCCCGGGAAGCCGGATTCCGCGACGGTGGGCACATCCGGCAGCAACGTCGCGCGGCGGGCACCCGCGACCGCGATCACCTTGACCCTGCCGCTCTTGATATGCGGCAGCGATGCCGCAATGGTGTCGACCGAGAAGGGAATCTGGCCGCCGATCAGGTCGGCAATGGCCGGGGCGCTGCCCTTGTAGGGTATGTGCTGGAGCTTCATGCCGGTGGCGCCCAGGATCATCTCCCCCGCGAAATGGCCGGTCGTGCCGTTACCGAACGAGCCATAGGCGTATTTCCCCGGCGCGGCCTTCACCGCCGCCATCATCTGCCTGAGGTTGTCCACCGGGACATCGCGGTTGGCCAGCAGGATCAAGGGCACCCGCGCGACCAGGCCAACCGGCTCGAAGCTCTTCACCGGATCGTATGGCAGGTTGGCGTTGATGGCCGGATTGACGGTGAAGGTCGATCCTGAACTGATAAACAGCGTGTAGCCGTCGGGCGCGGCCTTTGCCACGTAACCGGCGCCGACGATGGTACCGGCGCCCGCGCGGTTCTCGATGACCACGGTCTGGCCGAGACGGTCGCCCAGCTTCTTGCCGACCATGCGCCCGATGATGTCAACCGCCCCGCCCGGCGGGAACGGCACCACCAGCACAACAGGCCTGGCGGGATAATCCTGGGCTTGTGCGCTGGCGGCGCACACGGTCATTCCCAGCAGGGACAGCGCTTTCACCGCCATCGAAACGCTTCGTAGAACCACGTTCATTTGCTACTCCTGTGATTGAGCGACGGGGGGCAAACGGGGGCAAACGGGGGGAACGCGAGACCAGGCGCGCTGCCGGTCAGGCGCCCCTTGATACCGGCGTCGAACGACCGGCATCGAGGGGACAGTCAGGCGCGCAGGCCAGCGCACAGGCAGGATCAGCCGTTCCTGAACAGGAAGCTGTAAGCGCTCAGCGCCGGGGCGCCGCCCAGATGGGCGTAGAGCACCTTGGAGCCTTCGGGGAATTCGCCGCGGCGGACCAGGTCGATCATGCCCTGCATCGATTTCCCTTCATAGACCGGGTCGGTCATCATGCCCTCGAACTTGGCGCTCAGCCGGATGGCTTCGAGCGTATCCTCGGACGGCAGGCCATACTCCGGCCCGCCGTAGCGCGTGTCGAGCACCACGTCTTCGTCGGTGATATCGCGGCCGAGGTCGACCAGATGCGCGGTGTTCTTCGCAATGCGCAGGATCTGCGCACGGGTCTGCTCCGGCTTGGCCGAGGCATCGATACCGATCACTCGGTTGGCCCGGCCATCGGCCGCGAAGCCGACCACCATGCCAGCCTGCGTGCTGCCGGTGACCGAGCAGACCACGATGTAGTCGAACTTGAAACCGAGTTCGGCTTCCTGTGCGCGCACTTCTTCGGCGAAGCCGACGAAACCCAGGCCGCCCAGCGGATGCTCGGAGCACCCCGCCGGAATCGGGTAGGGCTTGCCGCCGGCCTGGCGCACGCTTTCCATGGCATCTTCCCAGCTCTTGCGAATCCCGATATCGAAACCATCGCTGACCAGGCGCACGTCGGCGCCCATGATCCGCGACATCTGGATATTGCCGACGCGGTCATAGACGGCGTCCGAGTAGTTCACCCAGTCCTCCTGCACAAGCACGCACTTCAGGCCGAGATGCGCCGCCACGGCAGCAACCTGGCGAGTCTGGTTCGACTGGATGCCACCGATGGAGACGAGCGTGTCACACCCTTGGGCGAGCGCGTCCGGAATGATGTACTCGAGCTTGCGCGTCTTGTTGCCGCCGAACGCCAGGCCGCTGTTGCAGTCCTCGCGCTTGGCATAGAGGTCGACCTTGCCGCCCAGATGCGCGCTGAGTCGTTTCAGCGGCTGGATGGGCGTGGGTCCGAACGTCAGTTGGTGGCGGGGAAAGCGTTTGAGATTCATGCTGACAACTCCTGGGTTGAGGGCGGGGATCCAGGCATCAACACTGGCGAAGAACACTGGCATGTGGAACCACCTTTCGTTGATGCTGCACGGACTCAATCCTAGAAAAAAACGCACGAAACGTGGTTGCAAATATCTCTCTGTTTATGCACTATAAAAAATACGAAATAAAATTTTCGAACTTTTTATTTTTTACAATCATCAATGAACGAAACAAAATTGCGCACCAAATCCGAGCATTCCATGCCGCTTTCCGAGGCATTGGACCGCACCGATAAAGCCATCCTGCGCGCACTTCAGCGCGACGCGTCCATCTCTAATGTGGCGCTGGCAGCCAAGGTCAGCCTGAGCCCGCCAGCGTGCCTGCGGCGCGTGGAGCGGCTGAAGGAACTCGGGCTGATTCGCGGGATCGTGGCGCTGCTGAACCCGGCCGCGCTCGACGCGGGGATGCTGGTGATGATCGGCGTGGTGCTGGACAGGTCCACGCCGGAATCCTTCTCGGAGTTCGAGAAGGCCGCCCAGAAGGTCTCCGGATGCATGGAGTGTCACGTGGTGACGGGCGAATTCGACTACTTCATGATGCTGCGGACCAAGGACAGCGAGAGCTTCAATCGCCTCCATGCGGAGCAACTGCTGTATCTGCCGGGGGTCCGGCAGATACGTTCATTCATGGTGCTCAAGCAGGTGCTGTCGACGACGCAGTTCCCGATCTGAAGTACTGCGGGTGCTGCGGGTGCTGCGCACGCCGCGCGGTGCGGCGAACTGCGCGCCGTGGCGCCTTTGCTTCACACGCCGCGAGGCCGGCTGCCTGCAATGGCAGCGCCGTCTTCGGCGAGGTCCCAGAACACGCCAGCCATGATCTGCAGCGCCTGCCGGGCCACGCTGCCCAGCAGGTGCTCGTCCGGGGCATGCTGGCTGCAGGCCGGATACGAATGCGGAAACCAGAGCGTTGGCAAGCCCAGCACGTCCGCAAACACATCGTTGGGCAGGGACCCGCCGAAATTCGGCAGCAGCGCCGGCGGCTCGCCCGTGGTGCGCCGTACGGATGCCAGGGCCCACTGCACCCAGGCATCGTCCGGATCCAGCCGGGTTGCCTGCATCGGTTCGCCATCTGGCTGGACCTCCACATCCTGGAAGCCATGGGCGTCCAGGTGCTCGCGCAGATGGCGCATGAAGTTGGCGCTGTCGCTGCCCACCACAAAACGAATCTGGCACAGCGCGAACGCGTGGCCGGGAATCGCCCCCACCGGCGCGTCGGGATTCCCGGTCTTGAAGGCAAGTACCTCGAACGTGTTCCAGCCGTAGACGCGCTCGGCGGGCGACAGGCCAGGTTCGCCCCAGCCAGGATCGATCCCGGGATCGGCCGGGCCGCCGCCAACCTCGATGGTGCCGAGTGCCGCACGGACATTTGCCGGCAGCCCGTCGGGCAAGAGCCCGCTGACCAGTACCCTGCCCCTGGCATCCACCACGCTGGCGATCGCATGCGCCAGCCGCGTGCCGGCGTTGCTCAGCAGCCCGCCCCAGTTGCCGGAGTGATGCGCGCCTTCGCGCAGGTTGACGCCAAGCCTGAAGTTGCAGAACCCGCGCGAGCCCAGGAACAGCGTCGGCCGCGCGGCGGCCACGCGTGGCCCGTCCGATGCGATGAACACATCCGCGGCTAGCTCGTCGGCGTACTTCGCGCACACCTCCCGCAAACCCGGGGAACCGGTTTCCTCCCCCATCTCGAGGATCATCTTGACGTTGTAGCCCAGCTTGCCCTTGCGCAGCGCCAGTACCTGCGTCAGCGCGGCCAGGTTGATGGTGTGCTGGCCCTTGTTGTCGGCCGTGCCGCGGCCATACCAGCGGTCGCCGTCACGCGACACCTCCCAGGGCCCATGGCCCTGCCGCCATTGCGCATCCTGCCCGCGCACCACATCGCCATGTCCGTAGGTCAGCACGGTGAATGCGGCCTCGGGCTCCAGCCGTTGCGCCAGCATGAACGGTCCGCCGCCGCCGACCGGATTGTCGACGAGCTTCCAGGTAAATCCCAAGACATCGAGCTGTGGCCCGATGGCATCGGTCAGGTAGGCCGTGAGGATGGCGGCGCTGGCGGGATTCTGACTTTCCGTGCGCATCGCCACGCGTTGCCGGAGCACCTGTTCGAAGCTGCCGTCGTCGAAGTAACGGGCCGCAAGTTCGATGGCTTGTGAGCGACTCATGTCTCTGCTTCCTTGTTCGCGTTGCGTGGATTCTCCGGCACGGTGCGCCCGGAGCGCCCGGAGCGCGCCGGGGTGACCCCTCAAGCGGCGAGTGTTCAAATCCTAGATCGTTGCGAACGTTGCGAAAAGCATAGAATTCAGATGTGTGGTTTGCCTAAATGGCAAACCGCGAAGACCGTGCAAACTGCGCCTGCCGCGCGTGCGGCGCAACCCGATCCATCCGGCCGGAGGTAATGTGCCCCAGTCTCACCGTTTGCAGAGCACAGCGCTGCGCTATTTCCTGGAGGTGGTCCGTTGCGGCTCGATCAGCGAGGCGGCGTCGCGCCTGAATGTCGCCGGATCCGCCGTCAGCCGGCAGATTGCCGGCCTGGAAGAGACGCTGGATGTGGTCCTGTTCGAGCGCAGGCCGCGGGGCATGGTACTCAGCGCCGCGGGCGAGTTGTTGGCCACGCATGCCCGCAAATCCAGTTTCGAGGCCGAACGGGTCGTGGCCGACGTGCTGGCGTTGAAAGGCCTCGGCACAGGGCATGTGCGCATCGCCAGCTCGGAGGGCTTCGCCATCCAGTTCCTGCCGAGCGTCATCGAGGCGTTCCGCGCAAAATACCGCGGCAGCCGCTTCCAGCTGTCGGTGGATGCGCCGGCCGAAGTCACCCGCCGCGTGCGCCAGGGCGAATGCGATATCGGCATGGTGTTCAACTACAGCCGGGTCGGGCAGAAGGACATCAAGGTGGAGCATCGCCAGCCGGCGCCCGGCCTTGCCATCATGCGCGCCGACCATCCCCTGGCGAAGTCCAGGCAGGTCACCCTGTCCCAGCTGCAGCGCTACCCGATGGCCCTGCCGGATGCGGATACCACCGTGCGCCAGGTGTTCGACATTGCCTGCATACGACAACGCGTGACGGTCGACCCGGTACTCACCAGCAACTACGTCGAGACCCTGCTGAACTTCGCGCGGCTGAACGATGCCATCACGCTGGCGAGCGAGGTCTCCGTGCGCCTGCTGCTGGAGGAGCGCGGCCTGTGCGCCATCCCCATCCGGGACCGCGCGATGAGCGACCGCAGTATCGAGGTCCAGACCCTCCAGGGCAGGACCCATGCGGAAGTGGTGCGCGTGTTCCGGGACTTCCTGATCGCGATGCTATCGAGCCGCAATGGCATCGGGCCCGAGTGATATCCCGCCTGGCGCTGGCATGCCGGCGCCAGGCAGGGCGCGTTACTCCGCGCGGATCTTCGCTTCCGCGACGATCTTGGCGGAACGGGCCATATCTTCTTTTTCAAACCGCGCAAAGTCCTCCGGCGTGCCGGGCGACAACAGGTAGCCCTGCTCCGCCAGCCTGGTGCGCAGGTCCGAAGCCAATGCCTTGTTGACCTCGGCGTTGATCCGCCTGATCACGTCCGGCGGCAGCTTGGCCGGGCCCCACAGCCCGTACCACGAGTAGAACTCGTAGCCCGGCACGGTCTCGGCAACGGTTGGCACATCGGGCATGGAGGGCAGCCTCTCCTTGGACGTCACCGCGACCACCCGCACCATGCCGCTCTTGTGGTACGTCAGGGCGCCAAGCACGGGATCGATAAAGCCGTCGATGGCGCCGCCGATCAGGTCCTGGTAGGCAGGCGCCGAGCCCTTGTACGGCACCACCAGGTAATCGATCTTGCTCGTGCGCTTGAGCAGTTCCGTCGACAAATGCCCGGCGGAGGCCTGCGAGCCGATCGCGAACGACATCTTGCCCGGGTGCGCCTGCGCGTAGGCGATCAGTTCCTTGATGTTCTTGATGGGCAGGTTCTTGTTGACCGACACCGCCAGCGGGCCCTTGCCGACCAGCGCGATCGGCACGAAATCCTTCGTCACGTCGTAGGGCGACGATTTCAGCGTCATCGGCGTGGTGGTAAAGGTGGAGGCGCTGAACAGCAGCGTGTAGCCATCGGCGGCCCCCTTGGCCACCGCATCGGCGCCAATGATGCCCTGGCCGCCGGGCCGGTTGTCGACGATAAAGCTCTGCCCGGTCTGCTCGGACAGCTTTTGCGCCAGCATGCGGCCAACGGTGTCGGTGGGCCCGCCGGGCGGGAACGGGATGATGACGCGCACGGCCTTGTTCGGATAGGTCTGCGCGGAAGCGGCGGCGGCGCATAGCAGCAGCGCGCCCGCGGCACAGCGGAAAAATCGGTGGAACAGCATTGTTTGTCTCCTGTCTCGACTGCAGGTCCGCCCTTATGCGTGATGGGGGCGGTTCTTTATCCGGCCGCACGGTTTAGGTTTGCTCCCCGCTCCCGCTTGCGGGAGAGGGAGCAACAACCGTCGTCATTCCAAACGGCTTTGTTCGCGTCTTCAAGGCTGCGCCAGCGCCACCATCTCCGCATAGAGATCCGCCTTGCCCTCGAAACCAATGCCCGGCAACTCCGGCATGGTGATATGCCCGTCGATCACCTTGACGCCATCGGGGAAGCCGCCATAGGGCTGGAACAGGTCGGGATAGCTTTCGTTGCCGCCCAGACCCAGGCCGGCTGCGATATTGAGCGACATCTGGTGGCCGCCATGCGGAATGCAGCGGCTGGGCGACCAGCCGAAGGTCTTCAGCACTTCCAGCGTGCGTTCATACTCGACGAGGCCGTAGGACAGCGCGCAGTCGAACTGCAGGTAATCGCGGTCGGCGCGCATGGCGCCATAGCGGATCAGGTTGCGCGCGTCCTGGTGGCTGAACAGGTTCTCGCCCGTGGCCATGGCGCCGGGGTAATACTCGGCCAGCGTGGCCTGCAGGTGGTAGTCCAGCGGGTCGCCAGCCTCCTCGTACCAGAACAGGGGAAAGTCGCGCAGCATCTTGGCGTAGGCGATGGCGGTATCCAGGTCGAAGCGGCCATTGGCATCGACCGCGAGCTGCGCATCGCTGCCGATCTCCTGCAGCACGGCCTCGATGCGCGCGCTGTCTTCTTCCAGGCTGGCGCCGCCGATCTTCATCTTGACCACGTTGTAGCCGCGCTCGAGGTAGGAGCGCATCTCGGCGCGCAGCGCGGACAGGTCCTTGCCGGGGTAGTAATAACCGCCTGCGGCATAGACGAAGACACGCGGGTTGGCCTTGACGCCGTGGCGCTCCGCCAGCAACTGGAACAGCGGCTTGCCGGCGATCTTGGCCACCGCGTCCCACACCGCCATGTCGATGGTGCCGACCGCCACCGAGCGTTCGCCGTGGCCGCCGGGCTTCTCGTTGGACATGGTGGCTGCCCACACGCGATTGGGATCGAGGTTGGTGCCTGCGTCGTCCAGCAGCGAAGCCGGATCGGCCGCCAGGATGCGCGGCGCGAATCGCTCGCGGATCAGCCCGCCCTGGCCGTAGCGGCCGTTGGAGTTGAAGCCATAGCCGATCACGCGCTTGCCGTCGCGGAAGGCGTCGGTCACCACGGCGACGAGACTGCTCGTCATCTTCGAGAAATCGATATAGGCATTGCGGATGGGCGACGAAATCGGTTTCGTCACTTCGCGGACGTCAATGATGCGGACGGACATTGCTTGTCTCCAGTGTCTGGTGCTCAGGTATTTCGATGTTCGGAATTCGGAATTCGGAATTCGGTATCTACGTCGGGCGCCCTACAGCGAGCCGCCGCCGCAGATCACGATCTGCTGGCCAGTGATGGCCCCGGCATCCGGGCCAAGCAGGAAGCTCACCATCCCGGCCACTTCGCCGGGCTGGATAAAGCGCCCGATGGGCGGCGTGCGCGGCGGCGTGCCCTTGCGGCCGGGATCGCTCAGCATGGGGGTCTCGGTGGCGCCCGGCGCCACCACGTTGACGGTGATGCCGCGCGGCGCCAGTTCCGCCGCCCATGAGCGCGCCATGCCCACCAGCGCGGCCTTGGTCGCTGCGTACTGGCTGCGTCCCGGCGCGCCCGCCGCCGTGCGGCTGCCGATCAACACGATGCGCGCGCCATCCGGCAATGTCGGCACCAGCGCGTTAGCCAGCACGGCGGCGGCTTCCACATGGATGCGCCACATGCCCTCCCCGTCCCCGGCCTTCAGTTCTCCGAGAACCGCCGTGCGCATATAACCGGCGGCATGGACGATGGCGTCGACACGTGGCAGGGCGGCCACGGCGGCGGCGAGTTTCACCGCGTCCGTCAGGTCTACCTCGATCGCGCTGAAGCGCTCGACGCTCTGCGCCGGCGCGCGGTCAAGACCGGTCACCCGCCAGCCAGCGGACAGCAAGCGCCGGGCGATGGCGGCGCCGATGCCGGAACTGGCGCCCGTGACAATGGCATGCCTTGCGGGTGGCGCGTCGGCTTGCATGGATTGGCTCATCGAAGTCCCTTTGGAATGCGGTTGCTGGCGGCCCGGCCTCGCGCGCTGCTTGCGCGCTGCTCGCGCGGCGCGAGGCCGGACCCGTGCAGGATCAGGCTGCAGCCTTCTGGGTGATGCCGGCCTGTTCCAGCGCGGCCTTGATGGCGGCCAGTTCCGCGGCCGACGGGGCATGGGTCGGCGGGCGCACGGTGCCATCGCTCAGGATGCCGGCCAGCGCCATGGCGGCCTTCATGCGGCCGTGCGCTTCGCCCGTGGGTTCACCGGCGCCATACACCGCGTCCTTGAGCGGATTGATCAGGGCCTGCACGCGCATCGCTTCATGCAGGTCGCCAGCCTTGACCGCCTTGAGCAGATCGTTGATCAGGCCGGGAATCAGCGAGGCAAAGCCGACCAGCGCGCCGTCCAGACCCTGCACCAGCGACGCCAGCAGGTATTCGTCATGGCAGGTCATCAGCACCTTGGTGGGATCGGCGGCGCGGATTTCCTTGATGTCGCGCGCGTACTTGTTCATCTCGCGCTCGCCCATCTTGAAGGCCTTCACATAAGGCAGCTTTGCCAGTTCGGCGAGCAGTTCGGACGAGTAGGAGCCACGCGTCCAGGCGGGGTAGATATGCACCACCAGGGGCAGCCCGCTGGCCTTGCCGATGGCGTTGAAGTAATCAAGGCAGTGTTCCGGCTTGAAGCCAAAGCGCAGCCAGTGATGCGGCGGCATGATATCGAGTCCGGCGGCCCCGGCTTCCTTGGCCCAGCCAGCCTGCTCCACGGCATCGTTGATGCCTTCGCAGACCACCGACGAGATCACCGGGCAAATGCCCTTGGTGGCGTCGGCGGTGATGCGGGTCACTTCGGCGCGCTCGCGCGGGGTCAGCGAGAAGACTTCACCGGTATGGCCATTGGTCATCAGGGCGGTCACGCCCTCCTGCCCGCCCAGCCACCTGGAGAAGCGGCGCAGCTCCGGTTCGTTGATGCTGTAGTCCGCATTGAAGGGGACTGCAATGGCGGGAATGATGCCGCGGAAATTGATATCAGACACGTTCGTCTCCTGGTAAGGCTTGCGCTATCTGCGCAATACGGTGGTGGTCAGGGTGGGAGGAATGAATCCTCCGGAGGGTTGCAACGCACGGGCCAGCTCGGTGGCGGCATGCACTACCGCCGGGGCCGTGGTCGATTCGAAATCTTCAAGCGAGGTGTTCATCGCCGGCGCCGCCACGCTCAGGCCCGCAACCGGCACGCCGTCGACATCCAGCACCGGGGCGGCGACCACGTAGAGGCCCGATACGGTCTCCTGGTCCGACAGCGCATAACCCTTGGCGCGCACGGTCTTCAGGCGTTCAAGAATGGTGCCGAGATCGGTCAGCGTGTGGTCGGTCAGCTTTTGCCGGGGCTGGGCATCCAGCACGCGGGCCTGCATGTCCTCGGGCAGCCAGGCCAGGATGGCGTAGCCGACGGCGGTGGAATAAGCCGGCACCCGGCTGCCGATGCGGATATCCACGCCGAGCCGCGTCAGGCCCGCCTGGATACGCTCGGCGTACAACACATCCGGGCCATCCAGCACGCCGATGGAAGCGGCTTCGTTGATCTCCCCCACCAGCGCGCGCAGGATCGGCCTTGCCCGCGTGCGCAGGTCGGAATGGGCGATGGCGTCGAAGCCAAGGTCCAGCACCTTCAGCGACAGCCTGAACAAGCGCGTGTCCGGCACGCGCTGCACGTAACCGATGTCCACCAGCGTGTTGAGGAAGCGGAAGGCGGTCGCGTTGTCCAGCCCGGAGCGCCGCGCCACTTCCGCCATGGTGAGTTCGGGCTCCTGGGCCGAGAACGCTTCGAGAATGCGGAAGCCCTTCGCCAGCGACTGCACCGTGTTCTTGGATGCGTCGCCCGCGCTGCTTGCTTTCGATGCGGAACGGACAGGGTTCTCGGTAGCCATTTCAATCTCCACGGTTAGTTCAGGTGCGAACCCGGCTTGAGTTCGGATTCCGAATTTTAATTCGCTGAACTGACAGAGGAAAGCCCTCGCTCATGACTGGTGGATAAACGCCGGCATCGCTGCCGGCCCCTAAAATTCGGATTGCGAATTTTTATTCGCAATTTAGGTTTGGAAAATGGCACCGCATCGCGGCACCTCTTGCTCCTGCCCTACGCCCTCGGGCGCCCTCGCATTTATTCGGATTGCGAACTTGTATTCGCGATATGAAATAGTTTAGACCTCGCTTCCGTGCATGAGCAAGCCCGATTTCCCTAGGGTTTTCACCAGGAACAGACCTTGGAGGAAAGACAGATCAGGCCGCAAGCGACCGGGCGTTACCCCACATTGCCGCACTCCCCTCAATCGCCCCAACCACCGCAATAGGATTACACTGAAAACGAGACAACCCTCCGGAGCGGCATGATGGACGGCATTGACCCTCAACGCACCTTCCGCGGTCTTCCCCTGACCCCGGAACAGGATGCGGAAGTCAGGCACTACATCAAGAAGCAAAAACAACGTAGTGCGGAATGGGATACACCTGAGCTGGCCGCCATGCTCGCGGACATGCTGAGGCCGCCAAGCAACGAGGACGAGGACTTCGATCCCACGGCCGAAGACGCCAAAGCGGCGTCCGAACGCGCGGCGGCTTCCGTCGACGAGGATATGGACCCGATCGAGGCCGGCGAGGAGCGGATCGCAGCCATGGAAGCCGAGGCGATGAAAGGCCCCAAGCACTGAATTGCAGGTGTAGCGTGCGAGCGTGCGCATCGCGGCTCCATGGCCGGAACGCGCACCGGAAGAAGACAGCCCCCAGTGCAATCACTGGAACACAAGAACAAAGGGCATGCCATGGCGACCATCGCGACATTCGAAATCGGGTACACGCAGTTTCTCGATCCACAAGGTGAGCCGACCCAGGCGCTACCGGCCTTTGCCCTCGATCCCGAGGCACTGGTGCCGCTGTACCGGGCCATGGTGCTGACGCGCCAGTTCGACCTGAAGGCCATTGCACTGCAGCGCACCGGCCAGATCGGTACGTTTGCCTCCGCGCTGGGCCAGGAGGCGGTCGGCGTCGGCGTGGCCAGCGCGATGCGGCCGGAGGACGTGCTGGTGCCGTCCTACCGCGATCATGCCGCGCAGTTCCAGCGCGGCGTCTCGATGACCGAGAGCCTGCTGTACTGGGGCGGCGACGAGCGCGGCAATTTCTTTGCAGCGGCGCCGCATGACTTCCCCAACTGCGTGCCCATCGCCAACCAGGTCTGCCATGCCGCTGGCATTGCCTATGCCATCAAGCTGCGCGCGGAGCCGCGCGCAGCGGTCTGCCTGCTCGGCGACGGCGGCACCTCGAAAGGCGATTTCTACGAAGGCATGAATATGGCCGGTGCCTGGCACGCGCCGCTGGTGCTGGTGGTCAACAATAACCAGTGGGCCATCTCCATGCCCCGCAGCCAGCAGACCGCCGCGCAAACGCTGGCGCAAAAGGCCATCGCGGCCGGCATCCCCGGCCTGCAGGTGGATGGCAACGATGTCGTCGCGGTGCGCCAGATGACACTGGAAGCGCTCGAACGGGCGCGCGCCGGCGGCGGGGCCACGCTGATCGAGGCGATCACCTACCGGCTCGGCGACCACACCACGGCGGACGACGCCTCGCGTTACCGCGACAGCGATCAGGTCAAGCAGCACTGGCTGCTCGAACCGGTTGCCAGGCTGCGCAACTACCTGTTGCGGCTGGGCGCCTGGGACGCGGCGCGCGAAGAGCAGCTAGCCAAGGCTTGCGCTGGCGAGGTTGCCGCCGCAGTGGAGGCCTATCTGGCGATTCCCCCGCCAGACACGGCGGCGATGTTCGACTACCTCTATGCCAGCCTGCCCGAAGCGCTGGATACGCAAGTGGACACGGCGCGGCGCTTCGCACCGAACGCGCCGGCAAGCGAGAGCGATCATGGCTGAAATCCATCTTGTCGAAGCCGTCAACCATGCGCTGGCCTATGAACTGGAGCACGACCCGCGCGTGGTGCTCCTGGGCGAGGACATCGGCGTCAACGGGGGCGTGTTCCGCGCGACGGCCGGGCTGCAGGCGCGCTTCGGCGCGCAGCGCGTGATCGACACGCCGCTGGCCGAGTCCGCCATCGCCGGCGCCGCCGTCGGCATGGCGGCGATGGGCCTGGCGCCGGTGGCGGAAATCCAGTTCACCGGCTTTATCTACCCCGCCATCGACCACATCATCAACCACGCCGGCCGCCTGCGCCACCGCACGCGCGGCAGGCTGAGCTGCCCGATGGTGCTGCGTTCGCCTTTCGGGGCCGGCATCCACGCGCCGGAGCATCACTCGGAAAGTCCCGAGGCGATGTTCGCGCATATGCCGGGCCTGCGGGTGGTGATCCCGTCGTCGCCGGCGCGTGCCTACGGCCTGCTGCTGGCGGCCATGCGCGACCCCGACCCGGTGGTGTTCCTCGAACCGACCCGGCTCTACCGGCTGTTCCGCCAGGAGGTGCAGGACAACGGCGAGGCGCTGCCGCTCGATGTCTGCTTCACGCTGCGCGACGGCGACGACATCACGCTGGTGAGCTGGGGCGCGATGCTGCAGGAGACGCAGGCCGCCGCCGACCTGCTGCTGGACGAAGGCATCTCCGCCGCCGTCATCGACGTCGCCACGCTCAAGCCGCTCGACATGGGCACCATCCTGGAGTCGGTCGGCAGGACGGGCCGCTGCGTCATCGTCCACGAAGCGCCGCGCAGCGCCGGCTTTGGCGCCGAGATCGCGGCGAACCTGGCCGATGCGGGACTGTACTCCCTGTCCGCGCCGGTGCAGCGCGTCACCGGCTACGACACGGTAGTGCCGATGGCCAGGCTCGAATACCAGTACCTGCCCAGCGTGGCGCGGATTGCCGACGCGGCGCGCAGGGCCATGGCCGCCTGAAGTCGTTCCTGGGAGCGTTGATGAAAATCTTCAAGTTACCCGACCTGGGCGAAGGCCTTCAGGAAGCCGAGATCACCGAGTGGCACGTCAAGCCCGGCGACACGGTGGCGGCCGACCAGCCGCTGGTTTCGGTCGAGACCGCCAAGGCCATCGTCGAGATTCCCTCGCCCTACGCCGGACAGGTTGCCAGGCTGTTTGCCGCGGCCGGCGAGATCGTGCATCTCGGCGCGCCGCTGGCCGGCTTCGAAGGCGCAGGCGAGCCGGAGGATGCGGGCGCGGTGGTGGGCGATGTCAAGGTCGGCACGCAGGTGGTCGCGGAAGCGCCCGCCGCCCTGGGCCGCGGCGGCGGCGCGGTGCGGGCAGTGCCCGCCGTGCGCGCCCTGGCGCGGCAACTCGACGTGGACCTGGCAATCGTCACCCCTTCCGGCGCGGATGGCGTCATCACCGCCGCCGACGTGCGGCGCGTGGCCGCGACGCTGGCGGATCTGGGGCCGCCGGAAGTCTTGCGCGGCGTGCGGCGCGCGATGGCGCAGAACATGGCGCGCGCGCAAAGCGAGGTCGCGGCGGCGACCGTGATCGACGATGCCGACATCCACGCCTGGGCGCCCGGCACCGACACCACGATCCGGCTGGTGCGCGCGCTGGTCGCCGGATGCCGCGCCGAACCCGGTCTCAATGCCTGGTACGAAAGCCAGACCGGCCGCCGCCATGTACCGAAGCGGATCGACGTAGGCATTGCGGTGGACCTGCCCGAAGGCCTGTTCGTGCCGGTGCTGCGCGACACCGGCAACCGCGACGCCGCGGACCTGCGGCGCGGCCTGGACCGCATGCGCGCGGACGTGCGCGCGCGCAAGATCGCGCCCGAGGAAATGCGCGGCAACACCATCACGCTGTCCAACTTCGGCATGCTCGCCGGCAAGTACGCGGCGCCCATCGTGGTGCCGCCAACGGTGGCCATTCTTGGCGCCGGCCGCATCCACGACGCGGTGGTGGCAGCCGGCGGCGTGCCTGCGGTGCACCGCATCCTGCCGCTCAGCCTTACCTTCGATCACCGGGTAGTCACGGGCGGCGAAGCCGCGCGCTTCCTGGCCGCGGTGATCGCCGACCTGGCCTTGCCGGTATAGCCCGGAACAGGCCAGAACACATCTTGCAGGGCGAGGCCCGGCAGCTTGCCGGCCTGGCCGCGGAGCGACCATGTCCGATGCTTCTTTCATCCATGCTCACGCAGCCCATGACGACTGGCGGGAGGCGCTGGCCCAGTGCCGGACGCAACTTGACGCGCAACTGGCGGCCCGCCAGGCAGCGCCGGGCGGCGGCGCCGCGCTCACGCTCGGGTGGTGTTACCTCAGCGACTATTACGCGCCGTCGGCCGAGGACATACTCGCCGCGCTGCGGGAACACTGGCCGGGCGTGGCCTGGGTGGGCACGGCCGGCGTGGGTGTCTGCGCGGGCGGCGTCGAGTACATCGACGAGCCCGCCATGGTGCTGATGGCGGCCTCGTTGCCGCCCACCGCGTTCAGGCTGTTCTCCGGGCTGCAGCCGCTGCCCCCCGCCTCTTCCGCCTTCGTGCCCCATACCGCGCTGGTGCATGCCGAAGGCAGCACGCCGGATGTCCAGGACCTGCTGCACGAACTGAGCGAGCGCACCGCCACCGGCTACCTGTTTGGCGGCCTGTCTTCGGCGCGCAACCGCACCCTGCACATCGCCGATGGCGTCTTCTCCGGCGGGTTGTCGGGTGTGCTGTTCGACGCCGGGATCGGCCTGATCTCGCGTGTGACGCAGGGCTGCAAGCCGATCGGGCCGGTGCGTATCGTCACCCGTGCCGCGCATAACCTGCTGTTCGAACTGGACGGCGAACCCGCGCTCGACTGCGTCCTGAAAGACCTGGGGCTGGGCCACGACGTGCCGGAGGAAACCTTGTCCAGCGTACTGTCCGCCACGCTGGTAGGCCTGAGCACCGGGGGCGACGATGCACCCAGCGTGCCTGGCAGGTTCGGCGTGGAAACGCTGGTGCGGCATGTGCTCGGCGTGGACATGCAGCATGGGGTGCTGGCGCTGGCGGATGTGGTGGAGGACGGGATGCGGCTGGCGTTCTGCACGCGCAATCCCGCCGCGGCGCGGGCGGATCTGGTGCGCGTGGCTACCGAGATACGGGCTGAGATCGAGAGTGGCGTGGCTGGCCATGCCCTGGGGGCACTGTATATCAGTTGCTCCGGGCGGGGCGGGCCGCATTTTGGGGCGCCGGGGGCGGAGT
Source organism: Cupriavidus sp. SK-3 (assembly GCF_000611145.1). Lineage (NCBI taxonomy): Bacteria > Pseudomonadati > Pseudomonadota > Betaproteobacteria > Burkholderiales > Burkholderiaceae > Cupriavidus > Cupriavidus sp. SK-3. The sequence continues at coordinate 36,222 of NZ_JFJV02000232.1, forward strand.
TGGAGATCGTGCGGGAAGCGTTGGGGGATTTGCCGTTGGCGGGTTTTTTTGCCGGGGGGGAGATTGCTCGGGATCGGCTTTATGGATATACGGGGGTGTTGACGGTTTTTACTGGGCGGTGAGGGGGTGTTGGGGGTTTTGTGGGGCAGCTTTTGAGGCTTTTGGCTACGGGTTATGTGGGTGGGTGGTATTTTGGTGCTTCTAGCTGCTGGCGCGGCTGTGCGGGGTTGGCCGTTTTCGCACGGGGTGTCACTTTTCTTTAGGAGCCGATGACATCGCTGGTCGCTGTTTCTTTGAGCGGTGTTGGTT
>NZ_JFJV02000233.1:0-2048 GCF_000611145.1 Cupriavidus sp. SK-3
AATGGAGCGCGATATCGCAAAAAAAGCCGCGACGCGTTCAACCGGTCGTCGCAACACCGATGCTGGCGTGTAGTTTATCGGCGGGCGTTATAAAGTCCAACGTCTTTCTCGGGCGTTGATTCAACTGCAAAGCGATCCTGTCGAGATCAGCTTGTGAATAGCCGTCCAAGCGCGTGCCTTTGGGGAAGTATTGACGCAGTAGACCGTTTGTATTCTCGTTTGTGCCACGCTGCCACGGGCTTTGTGGATCGCAGAAGAACACCTGCACGTCGGTAGCGACCGTGAATTCCTTGTGCTGCGCGAGTTCCATGCCACGATCCCAGGTGACCGACCGGCGCAGTTGCGCAGGCAGCTTGCGAACCTGTTTGCTCAGCGCAGATACAACGCTCTCAGTGTCCTTGCCGTTTACTTTTACGAGGATGGTGAAGCGCGAATGACGTTCCACCAGTGTCGCAATGTGCGTGTTGTTCGAACCGCTCAAGAGGTCGCCTTCCCAGTGCCCCGGAACCGCCCGGTCCTCGGCTTCGGCCGGCCTCTCACGGATCGATACTGCATCAATGATCTGTCCACGCGGTTGCCCCTTTGCTGACGCCTTCTTCGAGCGGCGCATCATCCGGCGCGTACGCAGGTGCTTCATCAGCTCCGACTTCAGCACTCCGCGCGCCTGAATGAACAGGCTACGGTAGATCGTTTCGTGAGAGACCTGCATTGCTTCGTCGTCGGGATATTGCAGTTTCAACCAACCGGCGATCTGCTGGGGCGACCAATTTAGCTGCAGCTTGCTCGCAACCAACTGGCACAGCCCTGCGTTATCGGCGAGACGGCATGGTTTCGGTCGTTTTGCCCGTTCCCAGGCGTTTGCATCCGCCAGTGCCGCCCGGTATTTCGTCAATCCACCGTCACGCGCAACTTCGCGACTGATCGTCGACGCAGATCGGCCCAAGCTCTCCGCAATCTGACGCAACGACATGCCTGCGCAGATGCCACGCGAGATTTCCTCTCTTTCCGCCAATGTCAAAGCCCGCGGTGACCGTTTCCTCGTCGTCGGCATGATCCCGCCATTCAGCCTTACGATCGCATGGATTGACGCTGCGTGCTTGCCAAGTGAGCGCCCGATGTCGCTTAACGATTCACCATCCTTCCATCTACGCCATAGCATTGCCTTCTGTTCAGGCGACAGTCCACGTCTTCTCTTCTTCAACTACTTTTCCTCCTGGGTCGGTATTAGACCAGAAGGTGTTGCGACGACCGGTTGAACGCGCCTCCCGGACATTTACGAGAACGCCGACAACCAACGCGCCTTTGCCAGGCTCTTGCATACCTGCAACTGCTGCAATACAGAGCAGGAGGTCCTGAACGCGATACACCAGCTCAGCAGCCATGGCATCAAAGGTCTGGGTCCTGCAGCAGCCAATTTGCTGTACTTCATCCATCCTACCCTGGTTCTGCCTTTCAACACGGCCATAGTCAATGGCTACAACGCGTTGACTGGTTCGAGCGTCAAGCTCGGTAAATGGGACCACTATCTAGCGATGCGCGAAGGCGTGCTGGCCATGAATCAGGAGCTAAAGTCGAAACTGGTGTACGGGCGGGGAATTTGAGGCGCGGAGTAGAGGGCGGTGGAGCTTTTCGCTGAGAATCTGATTGTCGAGATCGGAAACCAGCACAAGAAAAGTCCACCACCATGAACAAGGATAAAGGTAAAGAAGCAGTCGGTCTATCGGAAATCGGGCTTGGGCTCGAGGAGTTGATCAGGCGCGGGGCCCGGCGAGTCATCCAGGAGGCGATCGAAGTGGAGCTGGCAGAGCTGCTTGAGCAGTTCAGTAACGTCAAGACCTTGAGCGGGCAGCGCGCTGTGGTGCGCAATGGTTACCTCCCGGAGCGCGAGGTGCTGACGGGGGCCGGCCCGATTGCTGTGAAGGTGCCGAAGGTGCGCGACCGGTCCGGGTCTGGCGTGAAGTTCAACTCGGCGATCGTGCCGCCGTATGTGAGGAAGTCGCCGAGGGTGAGTGCCGCACTGCCCTGGCTGTACCTGAAGGGAGTCTCGA
>NZ_JFJV02000234.1:0-6324 GCF_000611145.1 Cupriavidus sp. SK-3
GCAAAAACCAACACCGCTCAAACAAACAGCGCCCCCGCAGGGGGATGTCGTACGGCTGTTGGATGCAAAAACCAACACCGCCAATAAAAAAACCAAATAACCTCAAAAAAAAGGCACCAGCTCACCCACCAACACCGCCAATAACCCATAAAAGAAAGGCCCCGCAAGGGGCCTTTTAAAACAAAACATATCTATCGAAAACCAGTACCCGCTTACAGCGTCACCGTATCCGCCACATCCTTGAAGTCTTCGATCTGATCAAAGTTCATATACTTGTAGATCTTGTCGCCATTGGCGTTCAGCACACCCATATCCGACATGTACTCTTCCTTCGTCGGAATACGCCCCAGACGCGAGCAGATCGCCGCCAGCTCAGCCGAACCCAGATACACATTGGTGTTCTTGCCAAGACGATTCGGGAAGTTACGCGTGCTGGTCGACATCACCGTAGCGCCTTCGCGCACCTGTGCCTGGTTACCCATGCACAGCGAGCAACCCGGCATTTCCGTACGGGCGCCTGCGGTGCCGAACACGCCGTAGTGGCCTTCTTCGGTCAATTGCTTGGCATCCATCTTGGTCGGCGGGGCAACCCACAGCTTGACCGGAATATCGCGCTTGCCTTCGAGCAGCTTGGAGGCTGCGCGGAAGTGGCCGATATTGGTCATGCACGAACCGATGAAAACTTCGTCGATCTTGGCGCCAGCCACTTCCGACAGGGTCTTGACGTCGTCCGGGTCGTTCGGGCAGGCCACGATGGGCTCGTGCACGTCGGCCAGGTCGATCTCGATCACGGCGGCGTATTCGGCGTCGGCATCCGGCTCCAGCAGCTTCGGATCGGCCAGCCAGGCTTCCATGGCCTGGATACGGCGCGACAGGCTGCGCGGGTCCTGATAGCCCTCGGCAATCATCCACTTCAGCAGCGTGATGTTGCTGTTGATGTATTCGATGATCGGTTCCTTGTTCAGGCGCACCGAGCAACCGGCGGCCGAACGTTCGGCGGACGCGTCAGAGAGTTCGAATGCTTGCTCGACTTTCAGGTCGGGCAGGCCTTCGATTTCCAGGACACGGCCCGAGAAGATGTTCTTCTTGCCTTGCTTGGCCACGGTCAGCAGGCCCGACTTGATCGCGTACAGCGGAATCGCGTTGACCAGGTCGCGCAACGTGACGCCCGGCTGCATCTTGCCCTTGAAGCGCACCAGCACGGATTCCGGCATGTCCAGCGGCATCACGCCAGTGGCAGCCGCGAAAGCCACCAGGCCCGAACCTGCGGGGAAGCTGATGCCGATCGGGAAACGGGTGTGCGAGTCGCCGCCGGTGCCGACGGTGTCGGGCAGCAGCATGCGGTTCAGCCACGAGTGAATCACGCCGTCGCCCGGGCGCAGCGAGATGCCGCCACGGGTGCTGATGAACTGCGGCAGCGTGTGGTGGGTCTTGACGTCGACCGGCTTCGGATAGGCGGCGGTGTGGCAGAACGACTGCATCACCAGGTCGGCCGAGAAGCCCAGGCAAGCCAGGTCCTTCAGCTCGTCGCGCGTCATCGGGCCAGTGGTGTCCTGCGAGCCCACCGAAGTCATCTTCGGTTCGCAGTACGTGCCCGGGCGGATACCCTTGCCTTCTTCCAGGCCGCAGGCGCGGCCAACCATCTTCTGGGCCAGGGTGAAGCCGCGGCCGGTGTCGGCCGGGTTGTGCGGCAGGCGGAACAGCGTGGACGGCGCCAGGCCGAGCGCTTCGCGGGCCTTGGCGGTCAGGCCACGGCCGACGATCAGGGGAATACGGCCGCCGGCGCGCACTTCGTCGAACAGCACGTCGGACTTCACGGTGAATTCGGCGACGACCGCGCCGTTCTTCAGGGCCTTGCCGTCATAGGGACGCAGCTCGATCACGTCGCCCATTTCCATGCTGGACACGTCCAGCTCGATCGGCAGCGCGCCGGCGTCTTCCATGGTGTTGTAGAAGATCGGGGCAATCTTGCTGCCCAGGCACACGCCGCCGAAGCGCTTGTTCGGCACGAAGGGGATGTCTTCGCCGGTGAACCACAGCACCGAGTTGGTGGCGGACTTGCGCGAGGAGCCGGTGCCGACCACATCACCCACGTAGGCGACCAGGTTGCCCTTTTCCTTCAGCGATTCGATGAACTTGACCGGGCCGCGCTTGCCGTCTTCTTCCGGGGTGATGCCGGGGCGCGCATTCTTCAGCATGGCCAGCGCGTGCAGCGGGATGTCCGGGCGGGTGGTGGCGTCCGGGGCCGGCGACAGATCGTCGGTGTTGGTTTCGCCGGTGACCTTGAACACGGTCACGGTCAGGCTTTGCGGCACTTCCGGACGGCTGGTGAACCACTCGGCGTCGGCCCAGCTTTGCAGCACGGCCTTGGCGTTGGCGTTGCCCTTGTCGGCCTTTTCCTTGACGTCATGGAAGGCGTCGAACATCAGCAGCGTCTTCTTGAGCGCTTCGGCGGCAACGGTGCCGATCTCGGCATCGTCCAGCAGTTCGATCAGCGGGGAGATGTTGTAGCCGCCCAGCATGGTGCCCAGCAGCTCGGCTGCCTTGGCACGCGAGATCAGCGGGCAAACTTCCTTGCCCAGCGCGACCGCGGCCAGGTACGAGGCCTTGACCTTGGCGGCGTCGTCCACGCCGGCCGGCACGCGGTGCGTGATCAGGTCGACCAGGACCTGCTCTTCACCCGCAGGGGGCGCTTTCAGCAATTCAATCAGTTCCGCAGTCTGCTTGGCGGTCAGCGGCAGAGGGGGAATGCCGAGCGCGGCGCGTTCGGCAACATGGGCGCGATAGTTTTCAAGCATGGGAACCTGCGGAGTAATAGGGTTGCAAAAACCGGTTGTGCCGCGATTTTAAAGCGAAGTGCGTTTTAGGTCAAACGTCTTATATCTTATATAAGAGTTAACAAGAAAAAACCCAATAAAATCAGGCCCCTCCCCATCCAGGCAGCAACCTCTGCGCATTAGATCGGTTCCTTGCCCGGCGGCAGGAAATCCAGCCTCTCCTCTTCGTACAGCCGGTAGATCATGTCGAGCATGGCGCTGATCTCCTCGGTCTCATCAAGGCTGCGCGTGCTCATGATGATAGGCGACACCAGGTTGGGATCGTCCAGTTCCTTGTAGCTGATGTCGTCCCGCTTGAGGCCGTGCACGCTGCTCGGGACGATCGAAATACCCTCCCCCGCCGCCACCAGCCCCAATGCGATCTACAGTTCGCGCGCCTCATGGATGCGCACGGCACCATCGACGAACAAGTGCGCGCCACCCTGTTCCTTGCGTCCGACGAGGCCTCGTACACACGGGCACGGTCCTGCCGGCAGGCGGCGGCGACCTGGGCTGAGCGCGGCCAATATTGCACAGGAAACGGGCCCGGCACGGCGGATCGGCTACCGATTTGTCAGCATCCGCTGACACAGGCCAGCCCCGGCCATAAGGCCGCAGGCGGGCCGCATGAACCGAAGGAGTGTGAAATGCAATCGGCCGCCCCACGTCGCTACGCGCCTTGGTCCACAAGTGGCTGGGGTCCACGGGCGACGCCAGGATCACCCGCGTGCACCCGCCCGGCACGTCGGGCGGGTGCACGCGGAAGTCAACCGCCCCGCCGGTTCACTCGCCATCGTCTTCTTCCGGCACCGGGACGGCGACTGGTGCGTATTCCCGCCAGCCTGCCGAGGCTCCTGAGCGCCCCTCAGTCACACGCACCGCTGCGGATCGGGGCGCCGTGGGCTGCCCCGGCACGGTCGCCACCCGCTGCGGCCGCTCAGCGCCGCAGCCGGCGCCCTGATCGCCATCGCGGCCGGGGAAATCCACCGGGCGCCTGGTCCCACCGATACCTGGCCACAGGAAAATCCCTTTCCAATCAATAGCCTGGCAGCATCCCCCAACCCGACGCACGGCGGCGCGGGCGGCGGCTGACCGGCCGCTCCGGCTCGCCCAAGGGACGGCGAATCGGCCGCCCGCCCCCGGCGTCACCCGCTGTCCGGCTCCCAGTGCGGGTTTTCCTTGAACATCCCGCTCAAGTTCCGTGTCCGCCATTCGTTAACCCCTGTAAGACCATCCGCATCGCTCGGATGACAAGACCTGCTCGGCTCAAAGGGCCAAGCTGAGCGGGTTTCACCCTTTTTTTCGGCCCTTTGCTTGCCCCTGATTCCCTCAAGAATGGCAGGGCATTCCGATACAGGCATCTCATGGCGAATACGCTCACTTCTTCCCAGGCTGACGGCAACACGAGCAAGCGCGGGCGACTGCTGCTGATTCTCGGCGTCGTGCTCGTCGCTGCGCTGGGTGCCGGGGGCTTTTTTCTGGGCAACATCCTGAGCAACCGCCAACCGGCCGCGCCGGCCGCACCGGTTGTACCGCCGCCGATTTTTGTGCCGCTGGAAGCATTTACCGTCAATCTGAAGAGCGATGACGGCGACCGCTTCCTGCATACCGGTTTGTCGCTCAAGGTGGCGGACGCGCAGAACCAGGCGCGCATCACCGAATACCTGCCGGAAGTCCGCAGCCGCATCTTGCTGCTGCTGTCGGCCAAGCAGCCGCCAGACCTGGCGACGGTGGAAGGCAAGCGCAAGCTGGCCCAGGAAATCCAGAATGCCATCAGCCAGCCGTTCGCGCCCAACCTGCCCAAACAGCAGATCCTGGACGTCCTATTCACTTCCTTCGTGGTGCAGTAAGCGCTTTGCCCTGCCCCACCAGTACATCCGATATGAATCCGTCCTTGTCCGCCTTGCGCGTTTCACAGCGTGCGCGCCAACGCCAGCGCGCGGGCTCATAGGCAATCCGGGCAAATGGTCGCTTTCATTCATCACGGCACTCACGGGGCAGGACACTAGATGGCCTACGACAAGTTCCTCTCGCAGGACGAGGTAGACGAATTACTGAAAGGCGTGTCGGGCGAGACCGACACGCCCGAGGTCGCCGCGCCGGTCTCCGAGGATGGCGTGCGCCCGTACAACCTGGCCACGCAAGAGCGTATCGTGCGCGGCCGGCTGCACACGCTCGAAATCATCAACGAGCGCTTTGCCCGCCAGCTTCGCACCCAGCTGTTCAACTTCATCCGCCGCGGCGCCGACATCTCCGTAGGCTCGATCCGCATCGAGAAGTACGGCGACTTTGTGCGCAACCTGCCGGTACCGACCAACCTGAACCTGGTGCACATGAAGCCGTTCCGCGGCACGTCACTGTTCGTGTTCGACCCCAACCTGGTGTTCCTGGTGGTCGACAACCTGTTCGGCGGCGACGGGCGCTTCCACACCCGCGTGGAAGGGCGCGACTTTACCCAGACCGAGCAGCGCATCATCCGGCGCCTGCTGGACCTGGCGCTCTCCAGCTATGGCAGCGCCTGGCAGGCGGTGCACCCGATCGAGCTGGAATACATCCGCTCGGAAATGCACACCAAGTTTGCCAACATCGCCATGCTCAGCGAGGTGGTGGTAACAACGGCCTTCCATATCGAACTCGGCGCCGTCGGCGGCCAGCTTCACGTCTGCTTCCCGTACTCGATGATCGAGCCGGTGCGCGACCTGCTGATGAACCCGCTGCAGGACGAGGTCGAAGTCGACAAGCGCTGGATCTCCCAGCTGTCGCAGCAGATCCGCGCGGCCGAGGTAGACCTGGTAGCCGACTTTGCCCACGTGGAAAGCACCGTAGCCGATGTGCTGGCGCTGCGCGTCGGCGATGTACTCCCCATCGAGTTGCCCGAGCAGATCTTCGGCAAGGTCGATGGCGTGCCCGTGATGCAGGCTGGCTTTGGCACCATGAACGGCCAGTACGCGTTGCGGGTAGAACGGATGATCAATCACCAAGAAATCGATTCCAACAAGGAAACCGACCATGACTGACGGCAAAGAGGACATCCCGGCCGACCCGATGGACGACTGGGCCAGTGCCCTGGCGGAGCAGACCAGCGCCGAGGACCTCGCCGCTGCCGCCGCGCCTGCCCAGGCGGTCGCCACGCCAGCCACAGCAACACCGGCCGCCTCCAAAGTCTTCCAGCCGCTGGCGAAGGACACGCCCAGCGCCTTCCACAACGATATCGAGATGATTCTCGATATCCCGGTCCAGCTCACGGTAGAGCTCGGTCGCACCAAGGTGCCGATCAAGACCCTGCTTCAGCTGGCCCAGGGCTCGGTGGTGGAACTCGACGGCCTGGCCGGCGAGCCGATGGACGTGCTGGTCAACGGCTACCTGATCGCCCAGGGCGAAGTGGTGGTGGTGAACGATAAGTTCGGCATCCGCCTGACAGACATCATCACGCCGTCCGAACGCATCCGGAAGCTCAACAGATGAACGCCAGCCCGCGCCGGACCGCCACCGCCGCGCTAGCCGCCGG
>NZ_JFJV02000234.1:6332-19066 GCF_000611145.1 Cupriavidus sp. SK-3
AGCCGCCGGCGTGGCCCTGGCGCATGCCGCGCCCGCGGCCGCGCAGGCCAGCGCAGTTGCCGCCAGCCCAGCCGGTACCGGCACGGTAGGCAGCGGCGTCGGCGCCGGCAGCCATGTCGGCGTTGGCGCCGCGTCGGGACTGGCGCAGGCCGGCCTCGGCCTGTTCGCCGTCATCGCGCTGATCCTGCTGCTGGCCTGGCTGGCGCGCCGCGCCGGCCTGGTGCGCCATGGCCAGGGCGGCCAGATGAAAGTGATAGGCAGCACCATGCTCGGGGCGCGCCAGCGCCTGGTCATGGTGGAGGTCGGCGATACCTGCCTGGTGCTGGGTGTCAGCGCCGGCGAGATTCGCACGCTCCACACTTTGCCCGCGCAAGCCGCGCACAAGCCGGACCAGAATCCCGGCGGCGCGGCAAGCCAGGGTCCGGCCGGCAGCTTTGGACAAAAGCTGCTGCGCGCCATGCAAGACAACCTGAAGTCATGAATTTCCTGCCTGACGCCCCCCGGCGCTCCCTGCACTACCACCTCCAGTCCTTCCGCGAATACCTCAGCCAGCCCACCCGGCTCGCGCTCGCGGTCCTGCTGGCCTGCGCGTGCCTCGCGCTGGTGCTGTTGCCGGCCATGGCGCATGCGCAAGCGCTGCCGGGGCTGACCAGCAAGGCCGGTCCGGGCGGCAGCCAGACCTGGTCGCTGTCGGTGCAGACGCTGGTGCTGCTGACCTCGCTGTCCTTCCTGCCGGCGGCCATGCTGATGATGACGGGTTTCACGCGCATCATCATCGTGCTGGGGCTGCTGCGCAATGCGCTGGGCACGGCCAGCTCGCCGCCCAACCAGGTGCTGGTGGGACTGTCGCTGTTCCTGACCTTCTTCGTCATGTCGCCGGTGTTCGACCGCATCTACACCGACGCCTACAAGCCGCTGTCCGAAAACAAGCTCAGCCTGGAAGACGCCGCCGCCAAGGCCGCCGCGCCGCTCAAGGCGTTCATGCTCAAGCAGACCCGCGAGAAGGACCTGGCGCTGTTCGCCCAGATGGCCAAGGCGCCCGAGATGCAAGGCCCGGAAGACGTGCAGATGCGGATCCTGGTGCCCGCCTTTGTCACCAGCGAACTCAAGACCGCGTTCCAGATCGGCTTTACTGTCTTTATCCCCTTCCTGATCATCGACCTGGTGGTAGCCAGCGTGCTGATGGCGATGGGCATGATGATGGTGCCGCCGGCCACCATCGCGCTGCCATTCAAGCTGATGCTGTTCGTGCTGGTGGACGGGTGGCAACTGCTGCTTGGCTCGCTGGCGCAGAGCTTCCTGAACTGATCACGGGGCGCCTGCCCCACCCTAGGCCTTCGCCATGACTCCGGAAACCGTAATGACCATCGCCACCCAGGCGATGAAGATGACCCTGATGCTGTCGGCGCCGCTGCTGCTGGTGGCGCTCGTGGCCGGCCTGGTGGTGAGCCTGTTCCAGGCCGCCACGCAGATCAATGAAATGACGCTGTCCTTTATCCCGAAGCTGCTGGCGCTGTTCGCCACCATGGTGCTGGCCGGCCCGTGGATGATCAACACCTTCGTCGACTACATGCGCGAAGTGTTCCAGGGCATTCCCGCCCTGGTGCACTAAGCCCGGCGCCGCGACTGAGCGCGCTTTAGCCAGGCCCGCCGCCGTGCTCTCCGTCACCTCCGCCCAGCTCTACGCCTGGATCGCCGCCTTCCTCTGGCCCATGTTCCGGATGCTGGCGCTGATCGGCACCGCGCCGCTGTTCGGGGAATCGACCATCCCGAGGCGGGCCAAGGTTGCGCTGGCGGCGCTGATGGCGGTGATCATCTCTCCCACCATCGACAAGCTGCCGCTGGTGCCGGTGTACTCGCTCGAAGGCCTGCTGATCATTCTCAACGAGGTCGGCATCGGGCTCGCGGTGGGATTCAGCATGCGGCTGGTGTTCGCCGCCGTGCAGTTCGCGGGCGAAACCATCGGCCTGCAGATGGGCCTGTCGTTTGCCTCCTTCTATGACCGCTCCTCCGGCGGACAGACCATGGTGCTGTCGCGTTTTCTCAACGTGGTGGCTACCCTGATGTTCCTGGCGATGGACGGCCACCTGATGCTGCTGGCCACCGTCGCCGACAGCTTCGCCGCGCTGCCGATCGCCGCCCAGCCGCTCACCGGCGCGGGCTGGGCCGCCGTGGCGGGCGCCGGCGCCACGGTGTTCTCGTCCGGGCTGCTGCTGGCGCTGCCGCTGATCGCCGCGCTCCTCACCCTCAACCTCGCCATGGGCATCCTGAACCGCGCCTCGCCGCAGTTGTCGATCTTCGCGGTCGGGTTCCCGGTCACGCTGGGCGGCGGCATCTTGATGATGATGCTGATCATGCCGCAGATGAGCACCTACATGGGGCGGCTGATCGAGGGTGGGTTGAGTACGGTGGGAATGGTGCTGGGGCAGTTCGGGCGCTGAGGACCACGCCCTCAGGACACCACCACCCGCGTACACCCGGCCAGGGTTTCAAACCCGATCTCCACCGGCAGGAACTTGCCAATCACTTCTGCATTGCTGCGCAGGTGACCGGTCACCTCGTCCACCGTAAAGCTCCCGCCACCCGCCAGCGCCATCGGCAACAGCAGCTGATCGGCCAGGTGCGGGCCCACCGCGCCCTTGCCGGCCAGGTAGGCGCGTGCCTGGCGGCAGGCGGCGCCAGCCACGCTCTCCGCCGTACGGCCCTTTTCGCCGAATTCGCAGAACACCTCGGTAACGTGCTGGTGCGGCAGCGTCAGCAGCACCGCATTGCCCGGCCCTTCCTCGTGACGCAGGCCGCCCACGTGCAACTGGCTCGCCTCCCATCCCATCAGTTCGCCCACCAGGTCAAGCTCGCGCCGCGCCACGTGAAGCGGCACGCCGGCGATCAGCGCACGCGCGTCGGCCACGCCGGGCGTGCCGCGCTCTTCCAGCGCCAGCGCGCGCCATGCCGCGCCGCAGCGTCCGCTCACTGTCAGTTGGCCCCCGCCCGCGGGATAGAAGCCGTGGCGGCGCAGCGTGAGGTCGGCCGCGGCGCCCATGCGCGCCATCAGCGGCAGCCACGCATCGCGCAGGAAGGTCGCCGAGGGTGCCATGGGGTTGTGGGTGCCGCCCGACAGGGTCAGGGTGAAGCTCTCGTCGCCAGCCGCGCTCCACAGCGCGGGCAGCAGCGTCTGCAGCACCAGCGTGCAACTGCCGGCGGAGCCGATGGCAAAGTCGTAGTTGCCGGCGCGCACCGGCCCCGGCGCGAAAGTCAGCGCGGTCGATCCGATCGCCGCGCCTTCGGTGCGCGCGCCGCTGATCGCCTGCGCCGCGACCACGGCGGTTAGGTGCTGGCGCATCAGCCCCGGCTTGCTGCGCCGGGCGCGCACATTGGCGATATGCACCGGCGTGCCGGTCACCATGGCCAGCGACAGCGCGGTGCGCAGGATCTGCCCGCCGCCCTCGCCGTAGGAGCCGTCGATTTCCATCATTGCGTTTACTCGTCTTCGTCTGTTCTTGTTGTTATGCCGGCGCGGCCGGGGACGTTTCCCGTCCCGGACCGCGCCGGTGGCTTCGGCATCGCTCAGCCCTTCACGCACACCACCTGCTTGAGCGTGTGGACGATTTCGACCAGATCGGACTGCGCCGCCATCACGGCATCGATATCCTTGTACGCCATCGGGATCTCGTCGATCACCTCGGCGTCCTTGCGGCACTCCACGCCTTCCGTGGCGCGCCGCTGGTCGTCTACCGTAAAGTGGCGCTTGGCTTCGGTCCGGCTCATGGTGCGGCCCGCGCCGTGGCTGCAGGAGCAGAACGACTCTTCATTGCCCTTGCCGCGCACGATGTAGGAGCGCGCGCCCATCGAGCCCGGGATGATGCCGAGTTCGCCGGCCTTGGCGCTCACCGCGCCCTTGCGTGTCACCAGCACGTCCTCGCCGAAGTGGCGCTCCTTCTGCACGTAGTTGTGGTGACAGTTCACCGCTTCCATCTCCGCCGCGAAGGGCTTGCCGATCACGGCGCGGGCGGCGTCCAGCACATTGGCCATCATCAGTTCGCGGTTGCGCCGCGCATACTGCTGCGCCCACTCCACCGCGAACACGTAGTCCTCATAGTGCTGGCTGCCTTCCACCAGGTAGGCCAGGTCGCGGTCCGGCAGGTTGATGAAGTGGCGGCGCATATCCGCCTGCGCCAGCTCGATGAAGGTATTGCCGATGGCATTACCCACCCCGCGCGACCCCGAGTGCAGCATGAACCAGACCGACTGGCTCTCGTCCAGGCAGACTTCGATAAAGTGGTTGCCGGTACCCAGCGTACCCAGGTGGTTGCGGTTATTGGTGCGCGTCAGCTTGGGGTACTTCTGTGTGATCCGCTCGAAGCCGCCGGCCAGCGCGGCCCAGCTGGCATCCACCGTATCCGGCACGTCGCCCCAGGCGCCCTTGTCGCGCCCGCTGCGGTTGTTCGAGCGCCCGTGCGGCACGGCTTTTTCGATGGCGCTGCGCAGCGGGCCCAGGTTATCGGGCAGGTCGCCGGCGCACAGCGTGGTCTTGACCGCAATCATGCCGCAACCGATATCCACGCCCACCGCCGCCGGGATGATGGCGCCCTGCGTCGGGATCACCGAACCGATGGTCGAGCCCTTGCCCAGGTGCACGTCTGGCATCACGGCCAGGTGCTTGAAGATGAACGGCATCTGGGCGGTGTTGGCGAGTTGCGCGCGGGCGCCCTCGTCGACCGGCACGCCGTGGGTCCACATCTTGACCGGACGGCCCTTGCCGGTACGGAATACGTCGTAATTCTCCTTGGAGGTCATCTCTGCTTCTCTCTTTGCCTTGCGGCGGGACTACGCTGGCAGTGGCCAGCAAGATACCAAAATAAGTGGGCGACTAGTGGTTGTGGAACCGGCGCTCTGTCGTTGAGCTACGCTGCCCCGGCCAATCCGGTTCAGCGGCGGGACTCGCACCCGCAACCTCCTCATTACCAATGATGTAGTTCCACAGGCATTCGCCCGTCAACCTGAAAGAATGCGGCTCCGCCACGACGAGGATCGGCCGGATTGACGCTGCCGTCCTGCGCAGCGGCCGGAATCGAACCGGCAATCACCAGATGTAATCCTGGCCAGCATTCGTGGCAAGTCCGCATACCGCAGGCGCCGCGCGGGGCGCTTGGGGTATGCAGGCTCCGGGGCGGCAACCGGCGACAAGGGTCAGGACAGACAAGCCTTGGATGTAGTCTGCCCGGCATTCGCCGGCCACCGCCGAACTTCACAACCTCACAACTTCACAAGCTTTCAACTTCACAGGTTGAGCGCCGAGATCTCGCCCACCCAGTGCCCGGCATGCAACTGCCCGGCGGCGAAGGCGGCAACGATCTGGAACACCGAGTCGGAGAAGCCCCCGATGTTCAGGATGTCGTCGCGCTCCGGCGCCTGGCTGCCGGCGTAGGGCTGCATATCCAGGCACACCAGCCGTGCCTTGGGATTGCGCTGCCTGAAACGCTCCCACTCCCGCAGCGTGGCTGTCGGGCCATGGCGGACATCCATCCACGACTGGTTGTCCGACACCAGCATCACCAGGTTGGCGCTGACGCGGCGGTGATTCAGCCAGGCCAGCGGCGCGCTGCAGTTGGTGCCGCCGGCGCCGATCTCCGCCATCTTCTGCGCGTTGGTCATTACCGTGTCGCGCGGGTTCAGCGTCAGCTTCACCACCTCCTCCTTGAACGGCAGCACCACCGTATCCGGCTGCTTGCGCAGGAAAGTGGCGGCAACCAGCGCCGCGGCATCCACGCAGCGCACCGCGCTGCTGGCGCTGCCGCGATAACCGGTCACCGGCGAGTGCATGGATCCCGATACGTCCGGGCAAACCACCATGCGGCCCTCCACCTGCGGCACATTGGCCAGCGCAAGCTCCAGCGCATCCTGCAAGGCCTCGCGCACCACTGCCGGCAGTTCCCCGCCCGCCGCCTGGTACGCGGCCAGCAACTGGTACGGGAACACCCGGGCCCGCGCAATGGCGACCGGATCGCGCAGTTTTGCCGCAATCTCCTGCGCCATGCCCGGCAGGGCGAACACGCCGTGGCGGGCAAAGGTGTTCAGGTTCATCCGCACCATCTGCCAGCCGCCCTGCCGCGCCACCTCGGCCCAGGCCTGTGCATCCAGGTCCAGCGAGGCCAGCATCTGGAACGGCACCTCCGGCACCGGCGCCCGGCTGCCTTCGGCGCGTGCCTGCCGGTAGGCCTCGAAAGCCTGCGTGGCCGGCGGCAGCGCAGCCGGGTCATACGGCTTGCCGATCGACCGGGCGAAGAAGGCTGCGCGCCAGGCTTCGGCGGGCTTCGGGTGCACCATCTTCACCACATCGGCCAGCGAGGGCCGCGTGCCAATCGCCGCGGACAACAGCGCGCGCTCGCTGGCGGTGTTGAGCCACTGCTGCACCAGCTTCTTCGGCCGCGTGCCCAGTGATTTGCGGCCCACCGCACCGCTGCGCAGGATCTGCACGACATTGCGCAGCATCTTGCCGCTGTCGATCACGCGACCGAACACGGCCGGCAGGTACTGCGGGCCGCGCAGCGTCAATGCCGCGACCAGCAGGGCCGGCACGTCCTTCATATAACCACGCTCGCGGCAGTACACGGCGGTCTTGGCGATAAAGGCCGGGTCGACGTCTTCGCACAGCGCCAGCACGGCGTCGAGCTGGGCTTCGGCGCTGGCGTAGAAGGTGCCGTTCAGGCAGCCGGTTGCCGCGTACTGCGCCAGGCGATGCTCGCGTCCCAACGCATAGGCGGTACCGCCGGCCTCGTTGGCCGCGTCCGCCGGCGGCAGAAAGCGGCCACGCAGGCTCTGGAACAGATTGGTATTTGCCATTCGCATTCTCCCTGGAGACTAGTGTCTTGCCGGTGCGGGCGGTGACGTCTTGCGCCTGGTTTGGCTGCCGTTGGCTTTCGGCCCGCACCGTATTCGATGGTCTCTATTCAGCAATCGGTGTGCCAGGGCGCAGCCGGCCTGGGCACAAAGCCGGCAAGCCATTGATATGAATAGATTTTTCTTCGACGGATGGGAAATGAATGCTGGATTTTGGCTTGTTCAAGTACCTCCATTTCTATATATTTATCTAGTCATATATAAATCAATAGAACATGAAAAAAGTCGTCATCGGCTTCATCGGCACGCAACTCGACCGCGGCAAGGGCTCCGCGCGCTGGGAGAAATGGCGGCCCACGGTCGCGCTTTGCCAGCACGAAGACCTGCTGGTAGACCGCTTCGAGCTTCTCTATACGGCCCGCCACCGGATGCTGGCCGAACAGGTCGCGGCCGATATCGCCAAGGTTTCGCCGGAGACCGAGGTCAGGCTGAACCTGCTGGCGCTGGAGGATCCCTGGGATTTCAGCGAGGTCTATGCCTCGCTGCATGAGTTCGCGCGCGGCTACCGCTTCGATACGGAGCGCGAGGATTACTGGGTGCATATCACCACCGGCACGCACGTGGCGCAGATCTGCCTGTTCCTGCTGACCGAGGCGCGCTACCTGCCGGCCTGCCTGCTGCAAACCTCGCCGCCCTTGCGGCAGGCCAGCGGCCAGCCGGGCAGCTATGCCGCCATCGACCTCGACCTGTCCCGCTACGACCAGCTCGCCGCGCGCTTCTCGCGCGAGCAGCAGGACGCGGTATCGCTGCTCAAGTCCGGCATCGCCACCCGCAATCCCGCCTTCAACCGCATGATCAACGAGATCGAGCGCGTGGTGCTGCGCTCGCGCGCGCCGGTGCTGCTGACCGGCCCCACCGGCGCCGGCAAGTCCTTCCTGGCGCGGCGGGTGTTTGAGCTGAAGAAGGGCCGGCATCAACTGAGCGGCGGCTTTGTGGAGGTGAACTGCGCCACCATCCGTGGCGACGGCGCCATGTCCGCCTTGTTCGGCCACGTCAAGGGCGCCTTTACCGGCGCGCAGGGCGAGCGCACGGGCTGGCTGCGATCGGCCCACCAGGGCCTGCTTTTCCTGGACGAGATCGGCGAGCTGGGGCTGGACGAGCAGGCCATGCTGCTCAAGGCAATCGAGGAGAAACGGTTCTTTCCCGTGGGCGGCGACAAGGAGGTGCAGAGCGATTTCCAGCTGATCGCCGGCACCAACCGGGACTTGCGCGTGGAAGTGCGCGCGGGACGTTTCCGCGAGGACTTGTTCGCCCGCATCAACTTGTGGACTTATCGCTTGCCGGGGCTGGCCGAGCGCCCGGAGGACGTGGAGCCCAACCTGGATTACGAGCTCGCGCGCCAGGCGCGCGAGCTCGGCAGCCAGGTGCGCTTCAACAAGGAGGCGCGCCTGGCGTGGCTGGATTTCGCGGTGTCCCCGCAGGCCTGCTGGCGCGGCAACTTCCGCGACCTCGCGGCTTCGGTGACGCGCATGATGACGCTGGCCGACAGCGGCCGCATCGATGCGCGCGCCGTGGACGCGGAGATAACGCGCCTGAGCGAATCCTGGCAGGACGGCCGCGACGAACAAGAGAACGGCAAAGTGCCCGGCCAGCCCCTGGCACAAGCGCTGCTAGACCCCGCCGTGCTGGCCGCCACGGACCCTTTCGACCTGGTCCAGCTCGACTATGTGCTGGGCGTGTGCCAGCGCAGCCGTAGCCAGGCCGAGGCCGGGCGTCAACTGTTCGCGGTTTCGCGGCTGGGC
The DNA here is from genome assembly GCF_000611145.1 of Cupriavidus sp. SK-3. Classification (NCBI taxonomy): domain Bacteria; kingdom Pseudomonadati; phylum Pseudomonadota; class Betaproteobacteria; order Burkholderiales; family Burkholderiaceae; genus Cupriavidus; species Cupriavidus sp. SK-3. The sequence continues at coordinate 14,972 of NZ_JFJV02000234.1, forward strand.
AAGAGCAGCAGCAACGACAGCGACCGGCTGGCCAAGTACCTCGGCAAGTTCGGCCTGACGTTCGCCGCCGCCAGCCGGGCCTGAGGGGCGGCTCCCGTCCACTCCGTGAGGCAACGAAGCACGAAGCCCGCTCAGGCCATGCCGGCCTGGCCGATCGTTTCGGCCACGATCCGCGCGGCCGTTGCCAGCACGTCGTTCCGATATGCCGCGTCCTTGTCGCCTTGCGTGAAATAGATCGCCATCACGACAGGCGGCTTTCCGGGCGGCCACGCCACGGCAATATCATTGGCCGCGCCGTAGTCGCCGGAGCCGGTCTTGTCCGCAACCTGCCAATCCGCCGGCACGCCGGCGCGGATGCGCGTCGCGCCGGTCGTGTTGCCGCGCATCCATGCCACCAGCCTGCCGCGTTCCGCCGCGCCCAGCGCATCGCCCAGCGCAAGCCGTTGCAGGCTCCGCGACATCGCCGCGGGTGTCGACGTGTCGCGCGGATCGCCCGGTATCGCCGTGTTGAGTTCGGTCTCCCAGCGGTCGAGCCGGAACGCGTCGTCGCCGATCGAGCGGGCAAACGCCGTCACGGCGGCGGGACCGCCAAGTATCTTCATCAGCAGGTTGGCAGCCGTGTTGTCGCTGTACTGGAGAGCGGCTGCGCAGAGCTCCGAAACCGTCATGCCATCGCCTGTGTGCTTTCCGGTGACCGGTGAATACGCAACGAGTTCGTCTTTCGTGTAGGCGATGCGCCGTTGCAGCAGGCCGCTTTCAGCCGCGCTGCGCTGCAGGATGGCGGATGCCGCGAGCACCTTGAATGTGCTGCAGAGCGCAAAGCGTTCGCTGGCGCGGTGGCTGATCCGCGCGCCGCTGGCCGTATTCAGCGCCGCGACCCCGAGCCGCCCGCCCGCTGCGGACTCGAGAGCGGCGAGGCGGTCTTGCGCCGCGGCGCTCCCCCCGGCTCTGCCTGCCCACGAGGTACAGGCGCTGGTGAAAGGAACCGAAGCAGCGGCAAGCAGCAGCGTGCGGCGAACGGGTGAGTGTCTCATCTGTCTTTTCCTGTGATGTTGCAACGGATGCCATTTGCCATTCCGGCTGACATGGCATCCGTCGGATGCGGCGGCCTTAGCGGGAGGCCAGTAGTCCCGGCAGCTCCTGCATGAACGCGTCCCGCGTGCGCAAGCCGGCGCTGACCGGCTCCTTCTTTTCATCCTGGGTCAGGCGGGCAAACACCACGCTGCGGCCCGCTTTCGTCGCCCAGCCGACAAACCATCCATAGCCGTGGATCCAGTCCTCGGACCCATTGGCCAGGATCGGGGCGCCGGTGCCTGTCTTGCCGTGCACGGCCCATCCGTCCGGCAGCACGCCAATCGCCATGATCCGGCTCGTCATGTCGTAGGCATGCGCGGAGACGGGCAATTTGCGATTGACCACCTTCGCCAGGAAGGCGACCTGCTCCAGCGGCGAGATCTTCAGCGACGAGCTGAGCCATGCGTGCGTCAGCCCATTGTGCTTCCCGGGGTCCCCCGAGACATCGCCGTTTCCATATTGAAACTCGCCCACATAGCGCCGGAAGCGCGCTTCGCCAATCTGTTGCGTCAACTGCTGCGAGTACCACACGACCGAAGTCTTCATCCAGCGTTCGGGATCCGTGGTGACGCGCTTGGCGGGATTGCTCTCGCGATACTCCGCACGAAACGGCATGGCCGGCGCATGCTCGTCCACCAGCAGCCCCGAGTCGAAGCCCATCAGGCTCAGAGGCACCTTGAACGTCGATGCGGCGGTCACGCGCTGGCCGCAGGTGCCCTCCTGTTTCAGGATCTTGCCGCTGGCGGCATCCGCCATTACCGTGCAGAGCACTTCCGCACGGGCCGTTGAGACCGAGAGCGCCGCGCATAGCGCGGCCAGGATTGCGGTTTGCTTCAAGTTATTCTCCATTGTTCTTACTAGCGATCGGAGCCACCCCGCGCAGCCGTCGCTGCGAAGAAGTGGCGGTCCCTGCGCCCTGCCGGTGACGTGCCGGGGCACGAACATCGGCCAGGGCGCACGGGATTGCTGGCCAGGCCCGGCGGACGAAGCGGAGCATAAGAGTCCGGCGGCACGCCGCCAAGAGCATTTGCTGTAACCTGTGTAACCTGCGCGTTCCGGCGGTGCCCGCCGAAGGCGCCCACGGCCCTCCAATCGATCCCCTGACGCATGCCCCAGCCCTCCCTCACCATCGAGTTGTCCACGCCCTTTCGCGTCAATGGCGAGCCCGCGCGCTACCAGAGCCTGTGGCTGCTCGCCGCGGTCTGCCTGGCCGCGCGCAACGGCGCCACCGGCGTGCCAGCGGTGCAGTTGCGAACGCGCTTTCCCGACGCTGCCAATATCCGCATGCTGGTCTCCCGCGCCTTTGCCGATTTCGCGCGCTGGGACATCCCGGTGGGCTGGGGGCTGGATCGCAGCCAGGGCGCCGCCGGGCTCAACCCGGCGCACCGCAGCCGCGGGCCGTTCTGGATCACGCCGGCAGCCAGCAAGCGCCTGCGTTTCACCGTGGACGGCCGCCGCGCCGGCGATGCGGCGCTGGCGCGCTTCGTGGGACCGGCCACGGGCGCCGCGCGGCGCGCCGGCAAGGGGGGCGATGGAAATCCCGGCAGCCCCGGTAATCCTGCCGTCGACTACGTGATGCGCGATATCAGCTACTGGAGCCACCTCACGCAAGCCATGCGCGGCATGCAGGACGGTGTGGGCGTTGCGGGAGGTAGCGCCAGCAACGGCGTGGCCAACGCCCTGCGCGCGGCACAGCGCTGCGCCACCGACGATTTCCAGCACGCCTTCGCCCTGCTCAAGGAGAGCCTGGCGTGGCGGCGTGGCGACGACCTCGCGCGCAGCCGTGCGGCGCTGCAGCGCTTTGACCGCATCGTCGGCACCGGCACCGTGGATACCGCCCTGCCGACCTTCGCCGCCATGGCCCGCGTGGTGCGCGCCTGGGAGCGCTATGCCGGCAACCAGATGGAAGCGGCGCAGGCCGAGCTGGAGAGCCTTGCCGCCGACCCCGCGCTGCAGCCGGTGGTGCGCTACAACCCGCGCGTGCGCTTTGAAACCCTGAACCTGGGCGCGCTGATCCACAAGACCGTGGCGATCCGCGACATGGCCACGCAGCCGGAGGCAGCCCGGCAGGCCGCCGAAGCCGCCGTGGCAGGCTTCTCCGGCGCACTGCAGGCCGCGTACGAAGCGGACTCGGTAGATGCCGCGCAGCACGTGGCCGCCAATCTCGGCCTGTGCCTGTGGCTGTTCTGGAACCATGCCCTGATCGACCCGGCGCGCCGGTGGCCCGCCGGCCAGGTGCAGCGCCAGTCGGTGCGCTGGCTGGGCTTGTCGGAGTGGATCTGCGACCGCTTCGGCGCAGGCGGCGGCTCGGCGTGGAACATCATCTTCCTGCTGCGTATCGCACGCGGCAACTGCGCGCAGGACGGCGGCGGCACGCTCAAGGCGTTCCGCGCGCAGCGGCCGCTGCTGCTCGACGAAGCGGTGGACGCGCTGCGCCCCTTCCATGCGCCGTTTGCCCGCGCCAAGGGCTTTATCAGCTGGTCGTCGCTGGCCGCCTTCGCGCTGGACGAGCACGATGCCGGGCACGTGCATTACGGCGCCCTGCAACTCGCCAACCTGCTGCTTGAAGCCAGCTGGTTCCACACCTTCGAGCACGGCGACACCCCCGCCGCGTTTGCCACCGTGGAGCGCCTGGCCGGCCTGCTCGGCAAGCTGCGCCCGGCGGAGCGCCGCTTCTTCCATGCCGCCATCACCGCGCTGCCGCGCGAACTGCAGCTGGCCGCGGCTGAAGCCATGCGCGCCGCCCGCCGCGGGGGGCCGGGGCCGCTGCGCTGACACATAACGTTCATCGCGCCGAAACATCCCTTCCGTATATTTCCGCCTCGCTAACAAAGCGGACAGGGAGATACAACAATGGGCAACCCCAAAGAGAACCGGCGCGCCGGAGCCGCCACACGTGTCGGCATCGGCGCCATCCTGGCGGTGCTGGCCACGGCAGCGGTACTGCACGGCTGCGGCAGCGACAGCACCGACGCGGCAGCCGCGCCAGTGGCTCCCGCCCCCCCCCCCCCCCCCCCCCCC
>NZ_JFJV02000234.1:19076-54443 GCF_000611145.1 Cupriavidus sp. SK-3
CCGGTCGTGCCGGCCGGCGATGCAGCCAGCGCCAGCGCCAACATCCAGGCCGCGTGGGTAGAGATCGGCGACAGCAACCAGGCCATCGCCCGCGTCATCACCAGCTATGTCGCGCCGGCCGCCGCCGCGGGCAGCGCACTGCCGTCGAATGCGCTGTGCCCCTTGCTGACGGTAGACGGCGTGCAGCAGCGCATGGCGCTGCGCGTGGGCGCCGGCGCCATGCCGCTGCGCACCACCGCCAGCGCCGCTGCCGACTCCAAGCCATCGGACTTCCCGGTCTCGGTGTGCGAAGCGACGCTGCCGGCCAATGCGGCCGCCGCCAGCGTGGCAGGCCAGACACTGCCGCTGCCGAAGGCCCAGCCGCAGCGCGTGCTGGTGCTGGCCGACACCGGCTGCCGCCTGAAGAAGGCGGATAACGCTTACCAGCCTTGCAGCGACGGCACCGCGTGGCCGTTTGCCGCGCTCGCCGCCACCGCCGCCGGCATGAACCCCGACCTGGTCCTGCACATCGGCGACTACCACTATCGCGAAAACCTCTGCCCGCCCGATATCGCCGGCTGCCAGGGCACGCCGTGGGGCTATGGCTGGGATACCTGGCAGGCCGACCTCTTCAAGCCCGCCGCCGCGCTGATGGCCAAGGCACCGTGGGTGGTGGTGCGCGGCAACCATGAGGAATGCGCGCGCGCCGGCCAGGGCTGGTTCCGCTTCCTCGATCCGCGCCCATACTCGGACGCGCGCTCCTGCAACGACCCGGCCAACGACGGCAACGCCAACTACTCCGAGCCCTACGCCGTTGCGCTCGGCACCGGTTCGCAGGTCATCGTCTTTGACTCGGCCAAGGCCGGCAAGACCGCGCTGCCCACCAACGACCCGCAGTTCATCGCTTACCAGAAGCAGTTCCAGACGGTGGGCTGGCTCGCCGCCAGGCCGGGCATGAGCACCACCCTGTTCACCAACCACCATCCCATCCTGGCCTTTGCGCCGGTGGCGGGCAACAACCCCGCGCCGGGCAACCTGGCGCTGCAGTCGGTGATGAGCAACGCCAACGCCCAGGCTTATTACCCGGTCGGCGTGCACGTGGCGCTGCACGGCCACGTGCATGACTTCCAGGCCATCAATTTCGCCTCCGGCCACCCGGCCACCATCGTGTCCGGCAACGGCGGCGACAACCTGGACGTAGCGCTGCCCGATCCGCTGCCGCCTGGCACGATTCCCGCCCCCGGCACCGTCATCGACAAGATCACCCATCACAGCAGCTTCGGCTTCGTGATGATGGAGCGCAACGCATCGCCCGCCACCGGCTGGACCTTCAAGGCCTATAGCGTGGCCGGCAAGCTGATGGCTACCTGCGTGCAGACCTCCAATACGCTGGCTTGCGACAAGACCGGCTTCCTGGCGCCGTGAGCGCTGCCGCGCGCGCCGCCATCGCCGTTCTGGCCTGCGTTGGCGGTGCTTGCCTGGCGGCGTCGCCGCCAGGCGTGGTGCTGACGCCGGGCGCCCCGCCCGCGGGCGTGGTGGCGACCATCGGCAACGGCACGCCAAAGGTCACCGCCAAGGTGGACCCCACCGCCGCCGTCTTCCGCCCCGATCCTGGCCTGGCCGCGCTGGGCAAGCGCATCTTCTTCGACGCCCGCCTGTCGGAGCCGCGCGGCACATCCTGCGCCGCCTGCCACGACCCGGCGCGCGCCTTCGCGCCGACACTGTCGCCCGCCGCTCTGGCCGGGCCGCGCGTGCCCCAGGGCAGCCGGCCCGGCCGCTTCAGCCTGCGCAACGCGCCGTCGCTGCTTTACGTGCGCTACGTTCCGCGCCGGCACTTCTACCAGGACGACGATGCGCCCTACCCGTCGCCCTTCGGCGGCCTGTTCGCCGACGGCCGCGCCGACACACTCGCGGAGCAGGCGCGCGGCCCCTTGCTCGATCCCAATGAGATGAACAACGGCACCCCCGCCAGCCTGCTGCGCAAGGTCAGGGGGACCGAGCTGGCACCCGTGCTGGCCCGGCACTTCGGCGCCGCTGTACAGACCGATCCCGAGCAATTGGTGAGGGCGCTGGGCAAGGCGCTGGAGGCCTACCTGCAGAGCGATGAGATGGCGCCCTTCAGTTCCCGCTTCGATGACTACCTGCGCCACCGCACGCCGCTGGCACCGCAGGAAGCGCGCGGCCTGGCCTTGTTCAAGAACCCGGACAAGGGCAACTGCATGAGCTGCCACACGCTGGCGGACACCGCCAGCCGTCCCGAGCGCTCGCTGTTTACGGATTTCGGCTACGACGCCATTGCCGTTCCACGCAACCGCGCGCTGGCCGCCAACCGCGACCCCGGCCATTTCGACAACGGCTTGTGCGACAGCGCCCGCCGCCTGCGCTGGCCCGAGCCGGAGCAATGGTGCGGCTATATCCGCACGCCCGGCCTGCGCAATGTGGCGGTGCGCCAGAGCTTCATGCACAACGGTGTGTTCACCACGCTGCGCGATGCGGTGGCGTTCTACAACACGCGCTCGACCGATCCGGGCAAGTGGTATCGCGGCGCCAGGACCTTCGACGACGTGCCGGCGGCCTACCGGGGAAACATCAACATCAATTCCACGCCGATGAACCGGCGCGCGGGAACAGCCCCGGCCATGACCGAAGCGGAGATCGACGATCTCGTGGCGTTCCTGCGAACGCTGACCGATGCGCCTTATGCCGGCCTCATGCCGGGCGCGGCGGCGGCACAGCGCTGACCGGCCCGGCTGCGCGCTGCGCCGCGGCAGCGCCGGGCTGCCTCACGGTGCCGCGCAGACCGCGTCCGCTTCAAAGCCGCGAAAGACCCGTTGCGTAGGATCGGGCGTTGTTGCGATGGCGCCGCCCTCTGCCCGGACCAGCCGCAGCACCTGTCCGCCGCAACTCTTCGCGGCGGCATTGCGCTGAAAGCGGAACTCATACTCCCAGCCTGGCAGCGGCACAAAGGAAATGCCCACCGCGCAGCGGTAAGGCTGGTCGTCGGCGGCCGATGCCGCCGTCGCGGTCAGGTAGATCCGATGGCCTGCCAGCAACCACCGTTCGCGCGTGCGGCCGGGGGGCTCCGGCGAGATCCCCGCCATCGCCAGGCCGGGTTCCCTGCCCATCGCCGTGATCTGGTTTCCCGTCGCGGCCAGCAAGAGCGGCTTGGGCGGCTTGGGACATTTATCCGCATCCACCACGCTGAAGGTCGTGTTGTCTTCCGTGTTGGTCAGCAACCGCACACGGGCGGCGGGTGCGCCGGTCTCGACCCGGTAGTGGGACACGCAGCCGGTCAGCGCGAGCGCCAGGAGCGATGCCGGGCCCAGAGGGATAACGGCTTTGCAGACTTTCGACATGGGAATGCGGGAAAGTTGGCTGTTGGCAGAGCATACGCGCATTGATTCGCCATGCGCGTCCACCGGATGCCCGATGGCGCCAGCCGCGATCCGCCAGGCACGGCCGATGCACAGGCACTTCCGTTCGAACCGGGCACCTTTGACGCGGTCGTCAACGCCTTCGGCATGTGCCACCTGCCCGATCCCGACCTGGCGCTGCGCGAGGCCTTGCGCGTGCTCAAGCCCGGCGGGCGCGTGGCATTCACAGTGTGGGACGTGCCGGAGCGCGCCGTGGGTTTCGGGGCGCTCTATGCCGCCGTGCGCGCCCACGGCACATTGGATGTCGGCCTGCCGGCGGGACCGAACTTCTTCCTGTTCAGCGATCCGGATGCTTGCGCAAAGGCGCTGCTCGGCGCGGGCTTTGTCTCCCCCTCCTGCCGCCAGGCGCCGCAGAGCTGGCGCATGGCGACGCCCGACCAACTCTTCGAGATGGTCGCGGCGGGAACGGTGCGCGCATCTGCCACCCTGCGTGCGCAAAGCCCGCAAGCCAGGGAAGCCATTCGCGCAGCGCTCCGGGACACCGTTGCCGCCTATGCCAGCGGCGACGCCTTCGACGCGCCGATGCCGGCCCTGCTGGCAACCGCAGTCAGGCCATAGCGCGAACGCCGGCGCCGCGCAAAGGGTCGCTTAAGCAGATCCAAATTGACTTCGATTTCGTTCGGAACTACCCTCGGTTGAGCCATTGACCCAGCCCTGCGCGGCTGTTCACGTGTGTTCGCATCTGTTCGCATCTGTTCGCGGCTGCCCAGGGCGAGCCGGCATAAGAGAACAACAAGACAAAGACAACAATAGAGACAGCCTCACCGTGCCTCCCCGCCTGACCGACCTCCGCCCCGTCCTGCCGATTCTGCTCGGCGCCTCCGTGATGCTCAGCCTGGCCATGGGCCTGCGACAGAGCCTGGGCATCTTCATGCCGCCCCTGACCAGGGAGATCGGCATCTCGGTGTCGGACTTCACGATTGCGATTGCGGTGCAGAACCTGGCCTGGGGCCTGCTCCAGCCGCTGGCCGGGGCGTGGGCCACGCGGGTAGGATTCCGGCCCCTGATGATGAGCGGCTCGCTGCTCTATGTGCTGGGCCTGGTGCTGCTGGCCACCGCCCACGGCATCGTGGGCGTGACGCTCGGCGCCGGCGTGGCGATCGGGGCGTCGATGGCCTGCACCGGCAGCGCCATTTCCATGGCGGTCGCGGCACGCCCGGTGCCGGCCGCCTTGCGCAGCACGGTGCTGGGCATCGTGTCGGGCGCCGGCTCGCTCGGGGCCCTGGTAGCCGCGCCGATCGGGCAAATGGTGGCGCAATCCTACGGCTGGCGCGTGGGCCTGGCGGCCTTTGTTGTGCTGGCGCTGGTGATGCTGCCGGCCGCGTGGTTTGCCGGCAAGGTGGATCGCCTGCCGCTGCCCACGCCGCCGGGCGGCGTGCAGCAAAACGCGCGCGAGGCGCTTGGCACGGCCTTGCGGCACAAGGCCTTCCTGGTCATGGGCGCCGCTTATTTCGTCTGCGGCATGCAGCTGGTTTTCCTCACCACGCACCTGCCCTCGTATCTCGACGTCTGCGGCATGGACCCCATGCTCAGCGCCAAGGCCCTGGGCGTGATCGGCGGCTTCAACGTGCTGGGCAGCCTGTTCTTCGGCTGGGCCGGCGGCCGGGTCAACAAGCTCATGCTGCTCGGCACCATCTACACCGTGCGCTCGCTCGCGCTGACCTGGTATTTCTCGTCCGCGCCCACGCCCGGCAGCACGCTGGTGTTCGCCGCGGTGATGGGTTTCCTGTGGCTGGGCGTGGCACCGCTGGTGGCAGGCTGGATCGCCGAAACCTTCGGCCTGCGCTGGCAGGCGATGCTTGGCGGCGTGGCGTTCTTCAGCCACCAGATCGGCAGCTTCGTCGGCGCGTTTGGCGGCGGGCTGGTCTACGATGCGCTGGGCTCTTATACTCTGGCGTGGCAAATCGGCGTGGCGCTGGGACTGTCCGCGGGACTGACGCAGATCGCCTTCGCGTTTGCCACCCGGCCGCGCCCGCCGCAGGTGGTCGCCACGTAAGCGGCCCCGCCGGCAGCCCGCCACGGGCGCCGGCATCCCGGCTGCGGCCGGAACGACAAGGAGGCAACCATCATGGCCCTGACGCTCCATGCTCATCCGCTATCCTCGTTTTGCCACAAGGTGCTGATCGCGCTTTACGAGAACGGCACGCCGTTTTCCACCCATCTGGTCAACCTTGGCGAGCCGGACTCCCGCGCCGCCTTCCTGGCGCTCTGGCCCATCGGCAAGATGCCGGTCCTGCGCGACGACATCCGCGGCCTGACAATCCCGGAAAGCACGATCATCATCGAGTATCTCGACCGGCATTACCCCGGCGCGCGCCCGCTGCTGCCCGCCACGGACGACGAGCGCCGCGAGGTTCGGCTATGGGACCGCACCTTCGACCACTACGTGCACATCCCGGTGCAGAAGATCGTGGGCGACCGGCTGCGGGCCGATGGCGAGCGCGATCCGCGCGGCGTCGCGGACGCGCAGGCCATGCTGCGCACTGCCTATGACATGGTCGAGCAGCACATGGCGGACAGGACCTGGGTGGCGGGCGAGCATTTCACCCTGGCGGACTGCTCGGCGGAGCCGGCGCTGTTCTATGCGGGCATGGTGATGCCGTTCGCGCAAACGCATCCGCGCCTGGCCGCCTATGCGGAGCGCTTGTGGGGCCGCCCGTCCGTGCAACGTGTCATCGCCGAAGCCCGCCCCTACTTCCACCTGTTCCCGGTCAAGGGCGCCATCCCGGCGCGCTTTCTCCGCGACGAGCCGCCGGTTGCCTGATCTTCCCTGGGGACGCCATTCGATGTCGGCTGCCGCAATAAGCCGCGAGTCCGGGAACCGCGGGCCGGGCAATGCGTCTGCGCGGCCGGCCGTCCGGAGCCACCTCCCGAGACGGCAAGTGACGCGTGCGACAGCCAGCGCGAAAACGCTTGCCCCATTGCCGCGCCACGGGCACCGCCCTGGTGCCTAAAGCCGGGATAGGGCCGCAATGGCCCTGCTACTCCGGGCTTTGATCCCCTGCCGCGCTGCTTAATATGCGGGCACGTGTTCTGCAGCGTGTGCCCCCCCCCCGCTTGCTGACTCTCCGGTCTCTCGATTTGCTGGCTGGCGGCACCCCGTGGGTACTGCCAATTGGTCCTCATCGCCCCGAGTGCGCTCCCGCCGCCCGGGGCGTCTTTTTTGGCGCGGCCCGGCCTGCGTACTTGCCGGGGCCGCCCGATTACACCGGGTCCCGCCAGTGCGCGGTCTCGGCAACGAGCGCATCGATCAGTGCCGCCATGGATGGCCGCTTGAGCGCCGACTGCCGGACCAGCACGCCGATCTCGCGAAAGACCGGTTCGCCCGGCAGCGGTATTTCCACGACGTTGCGCGCTGACTTGAGCGGGACCAGTTCCGCCGGAATGATCGCGCAGCCCAGCCCCTCGCCCACCATCTGCAGGATCACCGCTGGCTCGTCCAGCTCCATGCTCTCGTCCACCCACAGCCGGTGGCGCCGGAGATAGCGGTCCACCAGCTGGCCGCCCATGGAATGCCGGTTGTAGCGGATGAATGGCAACGCCGCCAGCGCCGCCTTCAGCTCGCGCGGCGAGCCGGAGGGCGCGATGCCGACAAAGCGCTCCCGCATCAGCGGCACCCATTTGAGTTCCTGGGGAATGCCAAGCCTGGGCCTGATCAGGACGGCTACGTCAAGCTCGCGGGCATCCACCTGGGTAAGCAACTGGGTGGACATGCCGGGAACGATATTGACATGCGCCTTGGGAAAGCCGGCGCGCAGGCGCTTCATGGCCTTGGGCAGCAGCGTGGCCTGCACGGTCGAGACGGCGCCAAGATCCAGCGGCGTGGTATCCGGGGCCGAATGCGCGCGGCCCTTCATCGACTCATAGAGCTCGACAAAGCGCATGGCCTCCGGAAGCAGCTTGCGGCCCTCCTCGCTCAGTGCGACCGACTTGCCGGCCCGGTCGAACAGGGCGCATCCCAGGTCTTCCTCCAGCCGGCGGATCTGCGTGCTCACAGCGGACTGCGTGAGGGCCAGGCGCGCGCCGGTGGCAGAAAAGGACGAGGTTTCAGCGGCTACCAGGAAGGTACGGAAATAGCGGATCATCCGGTGCGGCTCATGGCCCGATCATGGTTTTATATCGAAAATTTCTATGCTGAGAACAGAAATCATTCGTTTCATATTACGACTTCTGCTGATTACAATCAATGCGGACGCACTGCCGATAACCCCAACCCACAAGAGCCCCTCCCATGAGCGCAACGCCGTTGTTCCACCTGGCTTTTCCCGTCAACGACCTGGCGGAAGCCCGCCGCTTCTACGGCGGGCTCCTCGGCTGCCCGGAAGGCCGCAGTTCCGATGCCTGGATCGATTTCAATTTCTACGGCCACCAGGTCGTCGCGCACCTCGCGCCGGAAGAATGCGGCCATCGCGCAACCAGTGCAGTCGATGGCGACGAGGTGCCGGTGCGGCACTTCGGCGCGATCCTGTCCATGGAAGAGTGGGAAGCACTGGCCGACAAGCTGCGCGCCGCTGACACCCGGTTCGTGATCGAACCGCATGTGCGCTTCAAGGGACAGGTTGGCGAGCAGGCCACGATGTTCTTCCTCGATCCGTCGGGCAATGCCCTTGAGTTCAAGGCCTTCGGCGACATCAGCCAGGTCTTTGCAAAGTAACCGCCTCCTCACATACGCCCCCAGGAACCCAGACATGACTGAATTCGTGATCCAGCCCGCCGGGCAGGCGAGCGTCGCCGTGGCCGGCGGCAGCGCCCGCTTCCCCATCCGCCGCGTGTTCTGCGTTGGCCGCAACTATGCGGCGCATGCGCGCGAGATGGGCAATGACCCTGACCGCGAACCGCCGTTCTTCTTCACCAAGCCGGCCGATGCGGTGGTAGCCGCGGAAGGAACCGTGCCCTATCCGCCGCTGACGGACAACCTCCATCATGAAATCGAACTGGTGGTGGCCATCGGCAAGGGCGGCGCCAACATCAAGCCGGAGCAGGCGCTCGAACTGGTGTGGGGCTACGGCGTTGGCGTGGACCTGACGCGCCGCGACTTGCAGGACACCGCCAAGAAGATGAGCCGCCCGTGGGACTGGTCGAAGGGCTTCGACGCCTCCGCCCCGTGCGGTCCGCTACAGCCCGCTGCCAGCATCGGGCACCCCGCCCACGGCCGCGTATGGCTCAAGGTCAATGGCGAGCCCCGCCAGGAAGGCGACCTGAACGAGCAGATCTGGCCCGTGGCGGACGTCATTGCCTACGTATCGCAAAGTGTGACCCTGGCGCCGGGTGACCTGATCTTCACTGGCACGCCGGCTGGCGTCGGCGCGCTGCAGCCGGGCGATGCGGTGACCGCGGGCATCGAAGGCGTCGGCGAGATCGCTTTCCGGGTCGGCAAGGGCTGAGGCGAACGCAGCAAGGCCACTCATCGTATTTCCAGGTGCATCCGGGCCCGGTTTCCTGTTCGCGCCCGGCACATTCCCCGCCGGGCCGTTTCAGCAGCAACAAAACGCCGCGCCGGCTCACCGGGACATCCATCCAGGTGCGCCAATGTCGATTTCTTTTAGTAAGACATCCTACGACGAAAACGCCTGAAGCGGCAGGCGGGCGCCATTCGCCCCCAAGCCGGAGCGCCAGCCCCGAGCCGCCGCCAAATTTATAGAAGCAGACGATCACCGCCGGCACTTCCCGCCGTCTCTTGACGAAGCGCGTGTAACGCTTATACTTCCCTCCAAGTTGTACGATAACTTATAAGTTGGCGACGCAGGGCAACCAGCGTCGGACAAACCCATGCGAGGAGAGACAATGCGCGAGAACCGGATTCGGAAAATGTGGGCGGCGGGGCACGCTGTCATCAACGGCTGGCTGTCCATCCCCAGCGGCTTCGCCGCGGAGACCATGGCCCACCAGGGCTGGGATTCACTGACGGTGGACCTGCAGCATGGCGCCGTCGACTACAGCGACGCCATCACCCTGTTCACCGCGATCTCCACCACGGACACCGTGCCCGTGGTACGGGTGCCGTGGAACGAGCCGGGCATCCTGATGAAGGTGCTCGACGCGGGCGCGTACGGTGTCATCTGCCCGATGATCAATACCCGCGAAGACGCGGAACGGTTCGTCGCCGCCACCCACTACCCGCCGCTGGGCACGCGCAGCTTCGGACCGATCCGCGGCTTGCTTTATGGCGGCGCCGACTATCCGGAACACGCCAACGAGACCATCGTCACCTTCGCGATGATCGAGACCATGCAGGGGCTTAACAACCTGGACGACATCCTCTCGGTCCAGGGGCTCGATGCCGTCTATATCGGCCCGTCCGATTTGTCGCTGGCGCTCGGTTGCAGGCCCACCTTCGACGATGTCGACCCGCCCGTTGCGGACGCCATTGCGCATGTGCTTTCACGCGCCAAGGCCCACGGGGTAGTCGCCGGCATCCACAACGGCGCGCCGGAGGCGGCATTGCGCCGGATCGAACAGGGCTTCCAGTTTGTCACGGTGGGCTCCGATGCCCGGCTGATGGCGGCCGGCGCCAGGCAGGTGGTCACGCAGATGCGTGCCGGGCAAGCCGCCCCGGGGCAGGCATCGGGCTATTGATATCTTTGATTTGCGGCTTGCGATTTGAAACACCGGCATCGCGGCGTACGCGATGCCGGTGCCATGCACTAACGGAGAACAAAAGTGAAGCTTGGATTTATCGGCCTTGGCATCATGGGCACCCCGATGGCGGCGAACCTCATCGCCGGCGGCCACGAAATCAGCTTGTCCAGCCGCAGCGGCGTGCCGCAAAGCTTGCTGGACAGTGGCGGCGTGGCCTGCGGCAGCGGCAAGGAAGTGGCCGAACGGGCCGACGTGATCTTCCTGATGGTGCCGGACACGCCCCACGTGGAAGCGGCACTGTTCAACGAGGGCGGCATTGCCGACGGGCTGAGCGCCGGCAAGATCGTGGTCGACATGAGTTCGATCTCGCCTATCGCCACCAAGGCATTTGCCAAACGTATAGACGCGCTCGGCTGCCAGTACCTGGATGCGCCCGTATCGGGCGGCGAGGTCGGCGCGCGCAATGCCACGCTGTCCATCATGGTGGGCGGGCCGGAGGCTGCCTTCGAAACGGTGCGGCCGCTGTTCGAACTGATGGGCAAGAACATCACGCTGGTGGGCGACAACGGCGCGGGGCAAACCGCCAAGGTCGCCAACCAGATCATCGTGGCGCTGAACATCGAGGCGGTCGCCGAAGCGCTGCTGTTCGCGTCCAAGGCCGGCGCGGACCCGGCGCGCGTGCGCCAGGCGCTGATGGGCGGCTTTGCCTCCTCCAAGGTGCTGGAAGTGCATGGCGAACGCATGATCAAGCGCACGTTCGAACCGGGTTTCCGCATCGGGCTGCACCAGAAGGACCTGAACCTTGCGCTGTCGAACGCCCGGGAGATGGGCCTGTCGCTGCCGAATACCGCCACCTGCCAGGAATTGTTCAATGCGTGCACAAGCCATGGCGGCGCGGGCTGGGATCATTCGGGGCTGGTCAGGGCGCTTGAGCTGATGGCCAACCATGAAGTCGCGCCCAGTCAAGGCTGAAGCCCCCGCAGCAATCATGCGATCCGGACCGGATTCCACGCCGACCGGATCGCAGGCATCGCGTTGCGGCAGGCGCAGCCAGTATCGGTGGTGAGCGATTGGTGCAAGACAAAATGCGGTGCCGTGCAAATACGGAAATTTCCGAAGGGCGAGCGACCGCATACGCAGTATGCTTTTGCGAGCCCGCCACTCTCGCGTTGGAGCAGGCGGACCTCAACACTATGAGGAGCTTGCATTGCGTCCCACCGACCGAGCCGGTCCCAAGCCGATCGCCAGCGCCGGCAGTCCGGCTGATCCGCCCTTCGTCTTCAGCACGCAAAGCGATCTCATCGCCGAAGTGCTCAGCCTGAGCCGCCCCGCCGAACCCGGGGATCAGCCCCGCGTAGCCGAACTGACTGCCCAGATCGATGCGCTGAGCCGCAGCCTCGGCGAGCGCATGGCGAACGGCTGCGCCGAATTGCAGAGCGTCAGTGCCGGCCTGGACAGCGTGCTGCAGCTAGCGGAACTGCAGAGCGAGAAAGCAGAAGAAGCCTATGGCTTGTACTGCCTGCTGAAGCTGCTGAAGCTGCAGCTGGATGACGCGGTGGAAGACATGCACCGGCTGCTTTGAGCGATGCATCGTACGCGCCCGCTCCCCCGTCCCCCGTGACTCCTGGCCTTTGATGCTGACGTCAAGCCGTGGTCTTGACCAGCGACCCTGAAGCGCTGCCACCGTCAGCCGCCAATGCCTGCGCCAACGCACTGGTCGCCAGCAGCAGCGAAGCCGACGTGCTGGAGACCTGGGACTGCGCGGCGGCAAGGACAGCGGTCTTCGCCTCATCATTCATATTGCTGGCTTGCACGGCCAGGAGCTGACGCTGCTGCTCCGCCAGTTGCTTCTGCAGTTCGGCAATCTGCTTCTTCAGCTGCTTGACGGTATCCGATCCGGTGCTGTCGTCGTCGCTGCTACCGCCGGCGCCTGCCGCCATGGCGGCCCCGCCGCCCGTGCGGATGCCAGCCGCGCGACCGCCCGATGCGGCAGCGGCGGTGCCACCGGACCGGGTGTCACCGGCATCGGCCGACGCGGCCTTGACGGGTATGTTCGTTCCGGGAATCGTCACCTGCGGGATGACTGCGCTGAGGCTTGACATATCGACGTTATCCATTGAATCCAGGGATATCCGATCATCGGCCGCGGACCGGGGAACTTTAGGGAAATCCTGCCGATACCCGAGCCGCGCCCTTCCTGTCAGCGATCGACAATCGTGCCGAGATTGACCCGCACGCGCTGGAGCAAGCGGATCAACTGCTCCCGCTCCTGCGCGCCGAGCCCTGCCAGCGCTTCCTCGGCAACCTCATCCCCGACCCGGCGTGCCTTGTCCAGTGCCTTCTCTGCCTTGGGCGTCATGCGCACCACCCGTTCCCGGCGGTCCGCAGGGTTCGGCAGCCGTTCGATCCAGCCGCCCTCTTCCATCCGGTCCAGCAGGCGGCCAGCCGAAATCGGCGCGACTTCAAGCAAGTCGGCCAGCCGCACCTGGTTGACTTCACCGTAGTGCGACAGGTAGGCGAGCGCACGGCATTGCGCCCTTGTGAGATCAAGGGACGACTTCGCCAGGTCGTCGAAGCGCTTGCCGCTGAGCCGGCCGACGTCCGAGACCAGGAAGCCAAAGCGTTTTTCCAGTTTCGTTTCCATGGCGCGATTGTACAAACATCTACTCCGCGGACGCGGCACCGCCAGCGAAAACCGCCTTGCCATGCCTTGTGGCGCCCGTATAATAAGCATGCTTATCATATCCCGGTCCAACAGCCTGCCTTATCCATGTCATCCGAAGCGGTAGCAGGGCGCGTAGCGATGCCGCTCAACCGGCCCATGATCACCATCTCGATCATGGCCGCCACCCTGATCCAGACACTCGACAGCACCATCGCCAATGTGGCGCTGCCGCATATGCAGGGCAGCCTGTCGGCATCGCAGGATGAAATCACGTGGGTGCTGACCTCGTACATCGTCGCTGCCGCGATCGCCACGCCGCTGACCGGCTGGCTGTCCGACCGGCTCAGCGTGAAGCGCCTGCTGGCCATCTCGATCACGGGCTTCACCATCGCTTCCGCGTTCTGCGGGCTCTCGGACACACTTGCGCAGATCGTGGCCTCCCGGCTGCTGCAAGGCATCTTCGGGGCGTCGCTGGTACCGCTGTCGCAATCGATCCTGCTGGACATCAATCCCCGCGAAAAACAGGGACAGGCGATGGCGGTCTGGGGAATGGGGGTGATGGTGGGGCCGATCCTCGGCCCGACGCTGGGTGGCTGGCTCACCGACAGCTATAACTGGCGATGGGTGTTCTTCATCAACGTGCCGATTGGCGCCTTCGCGCTGTTTGGCGTGCTGTCGTTCCTGCCCGCCAGGGCGGCGGAGCGGGCGGTGAAGTTCGATGCCTTCGGCTTTATCACGCTGGGCCTGGCGATCGGCGCGCTGCAGGCCATGCTGGACCGCGGCGAGCAGCTCGACTGGTTTGGCTCGCTGGAGATCCGGATCGAAGCCATCCTGGCCGGAGTGAGTTTCCTCTACTTCCTCGCGCACACCGCCACCGCCGGGCCAAAGTCGTTTTTTCGCTACCAGTTGCTGAAGGACCGCAACTTCGCCACCGGCGCCTGCTTTATCTTCGTGATCGGCGCGGTCATGTACGCCACCCGCGCACTGCTGCCGCCGATGTTGCAGAACCTGATGGGCTATCCCGTCGCCACCACCGGACTGGTCACCGCGCCAAGCGGCGCGGGCACCATGCTCTCAATGCTGCTGGCCGGGCGCCTGCTCAAGCGCATCGACGCGCGCGTGCTGCTGCTGTCAGGCTTCCTGGTCTCCGCGTTCGCGCTGTGGCAGATGATGCAGTACACCGTCGTGCTGTCGGTCTCCGACATCGTCTGGCCCGGCATCATCCAGGGCTTCGGGCTGGGGCTGGTGTTCGTGCCGCTCAGCGCGCTGACGTTCTCCACGCTCGCCCCGGAACTGCGCGCGGACGGCACCGCCACCTACAGCCTGATGCGCAATATCGGCAGCAGTATCGGCATCTCCGTCATCCAGACCTTGATGACGCGCAACACACAGGTTGCCCACGCCGACCTGGCTGCCAATGTGAGCGTGTACAACCCGGCCATGCAGGCGCTGCTGGCAAGCGGCTCGCGCTACGACCTGGCCATGCTCAGCCAGTCGATCAACCAGCAGGCCTCGATGATCGCCTACCTCAACGATTTCAAGGTCATGTTCGTCGCGACCCTGCTGGTGGTGCCGCTGATCCTGCTGATCAAGCCCACGCACCATGCCGGCGGCGACGCGGTCGCGCATGCGGCCATGGACTGACGCACAGCTGACTAGCCGGCCGCCCTGCCCAGCTTCTGCCGGTGGTCCAGGTACTCCGCCACGGCGCGCTGGAACACGGGCAGCTTGCCGGTGAAGAAGTGGTTGGCGCCGGGCACCACCACAACGGGCAACTCCTGCGGGCGCGCCCAGTCGAACACCGCTTGCAACGGTACGCTGGTGTCCAGTTCGCCGTGGATGACGAAAGCATCGGCTGGCACCGCGGGCGTGTCGTAGTGGCGGCCGCCGGCGGCCGGGCCTGCCGGCATGCCGGCCAGGATCAGGTGTGCGATCTGTTCTCCGTCCTCCAGCAACTGCTTTGCCACGCGCGTCTGCACATAGGCGCCGAATGAGAAGCCGGCCAGCGCCAGCGGCAGATCCGGGTGCGCCTGCCTGAGATGCCGGACGGCCAGAAGCATGTCATCCGTTTCGCCCTGCCCTGCGTCGTGACTGCCCTGCGTACCGCCCACGCCCCGGAAGTTGGGCCGCACGGCCAGATAGCCGCGCGCCTGGAAGATCCTGGCCAGCGCCACCGGAATCTTGTGCTCGGCGCTGCCGCCAAGCAGAGGATGCGGGTGCGCGATCACCGCGATGCCGGCAGGAGGCCCTTGCGGCGAATCCGCCAGGGCCTCGATGCGGCCGGAGGCGCCATCGAACCAGATGCGATTGTCTGAGGGAGAAAGCGAAGACATAGGGTGTGGGAGGTAAGACACAGGCAGTGGAAAAGCGGGCCGGTCGGCGCTGATGCCAGGGCCGGGGCCGCGAAGCCGCATTGTAATGCCGGGGAGCGCGCGTGGCAGACCGCGGCATGGCGGCGGATTCCCCCGCCGGCCGCCGGTGCCTATACTCGTTGCACCACGCCCACGGCCTTCCGGCACCGCTCAGGAGGACATCCCATGACCGCCCCTCAAGCCGCCCCCGATCCCGTCCCAGCCGCAAAGGCAGCAAGCGTGGCGCCCCAGGTCGTGCCGGCGGGCTACCGGCAAGGCATCATCACCGCAATCACGGTCTTGCTGGGCTTCTCGCTGGCGTTCTGGCGCTTCTGGGGCTTTGAGACCCCCGGCCGCTGGAGCACCCGGGCGCTGCTCGCCGCCGCCTCGCTGCTGGCCGCCGTGTGCCTGCAGATCGTGGCCCTGCTCCGCTCGCTGCGGGTAGAGGATGACCAGGTGCCGGAATACCGCAAGACGGTGCGCTGGTTCATCGCCTCGGCGGTCGCCCTGCTGATCGGACTGTTCGGCGCCATGCTTGACGCGGCCATCACGGGATGACCGGGCGCCGGCGCCAGGCAGCCCGACCCGACGCCAAGTAGAATGCTCCTCGTCGTTCAAAAGACAGGAGAAAACGCCTATGACAATCCCCACTACGTTGGAGTGCCTTTGCGGCCAGGTCCGGCTTCGGATTGACGGAGCACCCGTGGCCAGGGCCAATTGCCATTGCCAGGCTTGCCGGGATTTCTACGCGACACCGGTATTTGCCGCCACGGCCTGGGAGCCCGCGCACGTACTGGTGGAACGCGGCGCCGAACACCTGGCCACGTACCACCACAGAACGCGGCAACTCGAACGCCAGTTCTGCCGGCAGTGCGGCGAGACCCTGTTCGGCACCAACCGGCTTGGCATGTCGGTCATTCCCAACAGCCTCTTCGCGCGGGCAAGTGGCGGCGCGCTACCGGAGGCACTGGAACCGGCCATGCACCTGTTCTACCGGCATCGCGTGGTGGATGTGGAGGATCAGTTGCCGAAGTTCCTGGACGGATGGGATGGCCCGCTGCACAAGGCAGGGTTCTGAGCCGCCCGGCAAGCTCGCGCTCATTGCGGTTGCAGATGTACGGCGGGTTGGTCACGCGCGGCCCGTCGGCGTCGCGGGCTTTGCGCCGGCGGGGCGCTCCCGCGCGGGCATTGTCATGGCAGCAACGCCGGCAACCACGCACGCCAGGCCGGCCCATGCCCCGGCCGTAAGCGACTCGCCGAGAAACACGATGCCGATGGCGACACCGATCGGCACGCGCAGATAGGCTTGCGCCGTGGTTCCCACCGGACCCAGTGTGCGCACCAGGCGAAAGTAGATGACAAAAGCCAGCGCGGTGGAAAAAACCGATAGCGCCAGCAAGGCGGCCAGTGAGGACATTGACGGATGCAGCGTCCAGGGCCGGTCAATGACCAGGCTTGCCGGCACCAGCAATGCCGCCCCCACGATCATCGAACCGGCCGCCGGCGCCGCCGGGGCCAGGTCCCTGAACGAGCGGCCGTAGATGGCCGCGCCGGCATAGCAGGCGGTGGCGGCAACAATAGCGAGTTGCGGCAACAATTGTTGCCCGAGCCCGCCCAGCACGCTGGTGCCGACGATCATGCAAATGCCCGCGAGCCCGGCGATCACGCCGAACAGCTTGCGCGCCGCGATGCGTTCGTGGCGGGTGACCAGCCAGGTTCCCAGCATGGCCATCACCGGCGAGGCGGCGTTCAGGATCGTCGCCAGGCCGGCTGGAACCGACTGCTCGGCCCAGGCGATGAGCGTAAAGGGCACCACGCTGTTCAGCATGGCCTGCACGGCAAAGCGGCGCCAGGTTCCAGCATCACGCGGCATTGGCATACCTCTGGCTGCCATCCAGGCCACCAGCAGCACGCCGGCGATCAGTGTTCTTGCCGCGATCAGCGTCACCGGAGGAATCGTGGCAACGCCGAGCCGGATAAAGGTGTAGGACGCGCCCCATAGCGTGGACAAGGCCAGCAGCAGCGCCAGGTCCGGCGCAGCGCCGTTGGCGCGGGGCGCGCGCGCCTCCGCGGTGAGGTTGGCTGGCAAGAGGGTCTCCCGGGGAAGGCATCACATCCATTGTGGGCGCGCTACGCGGGAGAACGTTTCAGCGTGTGCTGAACGATGGATTGCATGCCATTGCGCCGGCGCGGTCATCGGGCAGCCCTTGGCGGATACCTCGCGGCTGGACCTCACTGCGCAATCGGCGGGGCTATATGCCATCTCACGGGGCATGTCGCACGTGTTCACCGACGATCGCGAGATGCCCGCCCATGGCAGGGTGATGCATGACGCCCTTTTTGCCTGGTGCCTGCACTGCCAGGCGGAAGAAAACCGCTGGCCGCCGGTCATGCCCGCCCAGGACACGCCCTGACGCGGCCTAGCCGGGCGACAATACGCTATCACCCAGCCCGCCGGTTCCATACGCCCATGTCCCTGCGCACCGCCGCCCCCGCCCTGGCCTCCGCGCTGCTCTTCGGGGCAAGCACGCCACTTGCCAAAGCCCTGGCCGGATCAGTCCCGCCCTTGCTGCTGGCGGGCTTGCTTTACCTGGGCAGCGGCCTGGGCCTTGGCCTGCTGCTGCTGGTGCTGCGGCGCATCGGGATGGGCTCCGGCAATGCCGGTACCCGGATGCCTGGCATTCCGCGCCGGGAAATGCCGTGGCTGCTGGGCGCCATCCTCGCCGGCGGCATGGCCGGGCCGGCCCTGCTGATGAGCGGCCTGGCCGGGACGAGCGCGGCGTCGGCTTCCTTGCTGCTGAACGTGGAAGGCGTCTTCACCGCGCTGATCGCCTGGGTGGTCTTCAGGGAGAATGCCAGCCGCCCGATCGTGATCGGCATGGCCGCCATCGTTGCCGGCGGCTTGCTGCTGTCCTGGCAGCCGGGCCGCCTGCAATTGTCAGCCAGCGCCTTGCTCATCATCGGTGCGTGCCTGTGCTGGGCCATCGACAACAACCTCACGCGCAAGGTGTCGAGCAACGACGCCGTGTTGATCGCCTGCATCAAGGGCCTGGCGGCCGGTCTCTGCAACACGGGGCTGGCCCTTGCCACCGGCGCCCGGTTGCCGGCGCTGCCCGCGCTGGGCGCGGCCATGGCCATCGGGTTCCTCGGGTACGGCGTCAGCCTGGCGCTCTTTGTCATCGCGTTGCGGCTGCTGGGTACCGCCCGCACAGGTGCCTATTTCTCCGTGGCGCCGCTGTTCGGCGTGGCGATTTCACTGGCCATGTGGCCCGAGCCGCCGCACGCGGTGTTCTACGCGGCGGCCTCGCTGATGGCGCTGGGTGTCTGGCTGCACCTGCGCGAGCATCACGAGCACGAGCACACCCACGAGCCGCTCGAACACAGCCACACGCATCGCCACGATGCGCATCACCAGCATGAACACGACTTCCCCTGGGACGGACGGGAGCCGCACCGGCACCTGCACCGGCATGCCCCCCTGGTCCACAGGCATCCGCACTATCCGGATATCCATCACAGGCATTCGCACTGACACCGCCTGCGCGAACGCGCAGCACCGCGAGATCTGGCTGCGCGCCGCCGATGGCTATGTCGTGGCGATCGCGAGCCAGTATGGCAATCCCGGCCCTGCGGCCTAGCCGCCAAGGGTTTCCAGTGCCCCCTGATAGTCGTAGCAATCCAGTTGCGCCTGCAGGCGTTTGCAGGCGTCGGCGGACAGGCCGCGGGCAATGACGTCGCGGTAGCGGGCGAACGTGTTGTTGGCCTCGCTATCGGCCCCCTCCAGTTGTCCGCGTAGTGCTTCCAGGACGGCAGCCAGCGCGGCATCCTGGCGATCGGGGCCGGTCGCCGGCACGGCGCCGGGCTGGGGTGAAGCGTCCTGAGCCGGCAAGTGCACGCGCAGGACATCGAGCAACGGCAGCAAGGCAGCGCGCAGGACCGCCAGCAGTTTGACGGAATCCGGGCGCCCGGGCGCGGTCGGCAGCAACAAGCTCGCCTCCAGCGTAGCCGCGGCGGAGGAAAGCGCCATGGCGCCAAGATTGGCGGCCAGTCCCTTGAGCGAATGGGCCAGCGACAAGGCGCCGTCACGGGCGCCCCGGGCCATGCACTCGCCGATGCGGTCCGGCATGTCGGCATAGCCCGCGGCGAAGCGTTCGAGCAACTGGCCATAGACCTCCACGCGGCCACTCACACGCCCCAGCCCGCCGTTCACGTCCAGGTGCGGGGAGGCCGCCAGCGCGTCGACCCAGGCCGGCCGGGCAACGGCTTGCGGCGCCGGATCGCCGCCACCGGGAACCGACAGCCATTGGCGCAGGGTGGCATAGAAGGCCGCTGGATTGATCGGCTTGGCGATATGGTCGTTCATGCCCGCCGCCAGGCAACGCGCCCGGTCTTCCGGCAGCGCATTGGCCGTCATGGCGATCACCGGCAAGCTCGCGAAACCCGGCAGCTCCCGGATGCGCCTGGTGGCTTCGAACCCGTCCATCACGGGCATCTGCACATCCATCAGGACAAGATCGTAGGCACCGGCCTGGACCTGATTAAGCGCAATGGCACCGTTCTCCGCCACGTCCGGGTAGATCCCCGCGGCCTGCAGCAAGTGAACCGCAACCTCCCGGTTGATGTCGTTGTCCTCCACCAGCAACACCCGTGCGCTGGGCAAAGAGAGCATCGCGTCCGGCGCGCTCTCCCGCGCCTCGGCGGCGTCCTCCGGGGCATCCTCGTCGGCGGCCAGCGTGCGCACGGTCGCCTCCAGCAGGATCGAGGCGCTCACCGGCTTGATCAGGGTCGCATCGAAGCCGGAGCGCTCGCCTTCGCGCAAGACTTCCTCGCGGCCGTGCGCGGTGATCATGACCCGGCGGGGACGCGGGTGGCGCAGGCGCATGGCATCGATATGGCGGGCGGTCTCGATGCCGTCGAGACCGGGCATCTTCCAGTCGATGAACACGGCCTGGTACGGGTCGGCGGCCTCGTCGGCCAACGCGATCTTCGCCAGCGCGGCCCGGCCGGAGGTGGCCTCGTCCACGCGGAAGCCAAAGTTGCGCAGCATGGAGACGACGACCTGTCGCGCGTAGTCGTGATCGTCCGCCACCAGCAGACGGCAGCCGGCAAGCTGCGGTGCGACCATGGCACGGGCAGGCCGCTTCTTTCCTGCCTGCAGGTCGAGTTCGAACCAGAAGGTGCTGCCCTGGCCCGGGGTGCTGTCCACCCCCAGCGTGCCGCCCATCAGTTCCACCAGGCGGCGGCAGATGGCCAGGCCGAGGCCGCTGCCGCCGTAGCGGCGCGTGGTCGAGGCATCGGCCTGCTCGAAGCTCTGGAACAGGCGGGAGCGCGTGGCGGCATCGATGCCGATGCCGGTGTCGCGCACTTCGAAGCGCAGGCGGATGCGGGGCTGGGATTCGCCGGCGCCGCGGCGTTCGACGCGGATGACAATTTCGCCCTGATGGGTGAACTTGACCGCGTTGTTGGCGAAATTGATCAGGATCTGCCTGAGCCGAAGCGGATCGCCGCGCAACGAGTCCGGCACGTCCGGGGCGACTTCGACGATCAGTTCGAGATGCTTGGCGACGGCGCGCTCGGCCACCAGGTCGCTCACCGTGCGCAACATCCGCTCCAGCGAAAAATCGATCCGCTCGATTTCCAGCTTGCCGGCTTCGATCTTCGACAGGTCGAGAATGTCATCGATGATCTCCAGCAGATGCTGCCCCGAATGCTGGATCTTTTCCAGGTAGCCGCGCTGCTTGTCATCGAGCCGCGTGCGCAGCGCCAGGTGCGCCATGCCGATCACCGCGTTCATCGGGGTACGGATCTCATGGCTCATATTGGCCAGGAAGCTGGCCTTGGCATGGGCGGCGCTCTCGGCGGCCTGCTTGGCGATGACCAGCTCGGCATTGGCCTGGGCCAGTTCCCAGGTCCGCTCTTCGACCCGGCCTTCCAGCGTCTCGGACAGCGATTTCAGGCGATGGTTGGCCTCCACCTGCTCCGTGATATCGATGCCCACGGCACCGACCCCCACCACTTCGCCGGTGTGCGGGTCACGCACGGGAAAGCGCATCATCTGCAGCTGGCGCTCGCCAAGCGGTGTCTGCATGGCGTAGATGTGCTCCTCTGCCTTACCCGAGGACATCACGCGCTCTTCCATCTCCCAGCGCGCCCGGGCTTCGTCCGCTGCCGTGTTGAACTCCCAGGTCGCCTTGCCCAGCACGTCGGCCTCGCTCGCTCCCAACAGGGCTTGCGTGGTCGGATTGGCGGCAAGCATGACGTGCTGGCGGTCCTTGAGCGACATGATCGCGGGCGAATGCACGAGCATGGCGCGCATCCTCTCCTCGCTTTGCGCGAGGCGCCGACCCTCCCGCCGCAGGGTCCAGGTGGCGATGGCGATCAGCAGCAGGATGATGGCGGTCAGCGCCACCACGACATTACGCGTGAACAGATAGGAGGAGAACGCCTCGTCCATCTCCTGCTCCACGATCAACCCCACCTCCAGGCCGGGGATCCATCTGGCCGCGCCCGCGACCCGTTCGCCGCGGAAGTCCGGATAGTCGAAGGCAAGCACCGGCGCGCGGTCGCGCAGTACGCTCCCGGCGACCAGGGTCAGCGGGCCGTCCTGCTGGCCGCTCCCCGCAGCCTTGCCTGGCTGCAGCGGCACCCGGGCAGCGATATTGAGCATGGACGACTTATTCGGTGCCAGCCTGCCCGTTGCCGCCAGCTCGCGCGTGAAGCGGCTGGGAGAGGCCAGCCTGGCCTGGCTGTCGATGGCGTACAACTCGCCGGTACGGGCAAAGCGACCCGCTTCAATGATCGGCAGCATCACCGCGCTGGGATCCACCCGCAGGCACAGCACGCCGATGGTGTGTCCCGCGTCGGACAGGCGAGCACACACTACCTGGAACGGCAGGTCGACCAGCGCGCCCGATGCGTCGCGGGTTGGCTCCGGAGCCGGATAAGGGGGCGAGACCGCGCTGCCCTCCTCCAGCGCCCG
Organism: Cupriavidus sp. SK-3; assembly: GCF_000611145.1. NCBI lineage: Bacteria > Pseudomonadati > Pseudomonadota > Betaproteobacteria > Burkholderiales > Burkholderiaceae > Cupriavidus > Cupriavidus sp. SK-3. The sequence goes on from NZ_JFJV02000234.1 coordinate 41,064, forward strand.
CCTGGCGGTCCTGGCGGATTCCGGCAACAACGGGAGGCCGATGCGGCTGGGCAGTTCCGATGCGACGATCTGGAGTGCCGGCGTGGCCAGGGCAAAGCCCAGGTAGCCATTGCTCTGGTAGAGCGGCGTCGCCCATCGATCAAACCTGGCCGCCGCCTCGCTGTCCGGCGATGGCTGCCCTTGCGCGGACAGCAACGGCCGCGCGAGCCTGAGCCCCTCCGGCATGCGCGCTATCGTTCCCGCCCGCCGCTGCTGTTCTCCACTCCATAGCCCCAGCAGGCGCGCGTTGGTCGCCAGGGTCGACTCCATGCGCGCGCCCAGGATGGCGCGGTTATTCTCGTACACCAGGTGGATGGCGCCGCCGGAAAGCAGGCATACCGCCAGCATGAGGAGCACGGGGTACACATAGCCCGAAGCACCGGGACGCATCCCCCGCTTGCGCCAGCCAGACAGGGAATCAGAGACAGCCATGCCGGTCATTCTCCGGGAGTCGCGGCTGAATAACCGTTGGCGGCCAGCAGCGCCGCCTCGCGCGCATGGTCCGCGTCGGTATCGGCGTAGCGTTGTGAAATGGCGTGGAACTCATGGGCGATCGCCAGGAACGCATCGACCATGTCCGGATCGAAATGACGGCCGCGGCCTTCGCCGATCATGCGTACCGCCTGCTCGTGCGGGAACGCCGGCTTGTAGACCCGCCGGCTGATCAGCGCATCGTATACGTCGGCAACCGCCATGAGGCGCGCGGACACCGGAATCGCATCTCCCGACAACCCTTCCGGGTAGCCGCTGCCATCCCACTTCTCCTGGTGATAGTGCGCAATCTCCCGCGCGTAGCGCAGGAAGGAGTTGGGAGCGCCGCACTGGGCCTCGGCTTGCGCGATGGCATCCCGCCCGAGGACGGTGTGGGTCTTCATGATCTCGAACTCTTCGGCGGTCAGCTTGCCCGGCTTGAGCAGGATGCGGTCCGGGATGCCCACCTTGCCGATGTCGTGGAGCGGCGCCGACTTGAACAGCAACGCGATGGTCTCGTCGTTGAGTTCCTCGCTGAAACGCGGGTGGTGCTGCAACGCCTGCGCCAGCCGCCGCACATAGTGCTGGGTACGCCGCAGATGGTTGCCGGTTTCGTTGTCGCGCGTCTCCGCCAGCGATGCCATGGCCATGATGGTGACATCCTGGATCATGGATATCTCCCGCATCCGCCGCTGTACCTCCTGCTCCAGATAGGCCGACTTGTCCCGCAGGAAATCCCTGGCGTTCTTGAGCGTGAGATGGGTGGCGATCCTGGCGTGCATCACCAGCGGGCTGAGCGGCTTCATGATGTAGTCCACGGCGCCAACCTGGAACCCGCGCGTCTCGTCGTGCTCGCCGGTGCGGGAAGTGAGGAAGATCACTGGCACGTCCATGGTGGCCGGATTCGCCTTGAGCTGACGGCACACCTCGTAGCCGTCCATGTCGGGCATCATAACATCGAGCAGGATCAGGCTTGGCGGCGTTGCCGACGCGATGCGCACCGCCACGCTGCCGGAAGTCGCCACCTTCACCCGATAGCGATCCTGCAGCAACGCAGCCATCATCGCGATGTTCTCCGGAACATCGTCCACCACCAGAATCGTGGGCAGTGCGTCGGGATTGTCTGGGCGCATGGGAGAGTCAGATAGGGATATTTGCCGGGCAGGCGATGTCCGCGCGCGCCCGGCCCGGGACGCAACAAAGCAAGGGGCATCCCAGCCCCTGCTTGCCATAACGGTTGTATTGCGCCGCAATTCAGCCCCACTTCCGGAGGGCTCAAGTATTGGCCCTGTCGGCCGTTAACCCGCTTCCGCGCCAACGGCGACAAGAAAGAAGCCCACCGAAGTGGGCTTTCCAAGAGGGACGGACATCGGTCGCATGGCATTGACGCTGACACCCCGCAATCATTTCAATGCTCGCCGGCTACGTCCGAAGACGTGTCCGCATTGCCGGCGCCGCCAGACGGCGCGCCGGCATGGTGTCCGGCCAACAGCGAATTCCCGCAGGCATCAAGGCCCGTCTTTCGCTGGATCGAAGCACCGGCGGCATTGTCATCGGGTCTGGCAGAGCCGAAAAGAGTAGAAATACTCCCCCTCCCCGCTACTCCCCCGACGCCCCCGGCAACGGATGCGAATACAGGCTAGGCAATCTGAGTACTTCTACTCTTTCGCGGCAGCCGTCGCCGAGCCATCATGAAGCATGGAATCTCATCAGCAATCTGCTCGCCATACCTTGCGCATCGACCAGTGGACAATGGCGGTGGGCAACGGGGAAACCGCGCTGGAATACGACGACTGGTTAAGCCGCATTCTCGACAGTCTGGCGCCCGACCTGCCCGGGCATGCCATATCGAGAGTGATCCGGGAAGGCCGGACCGAATTCCGGCTTGAACATCGCGCGCGCTATGAGGTCCGGCATCCCGACATCGGCGTCCGGCGCTTCGTGTGCGCAATCGACAGCGATGCGACGTTGATCGCTTTCGAGCATACGGTGTCCGGTGTCCGCTACCCATGGGTGACGATCAGCGGCGTATTCACCCAGATTGAACTGCGCACGCTCAGGTTCCTGTCCGCCGGACTCGACCTGTGCGCAGCCCCGGTCGGCGCGGAACGCCGCTGAATCGTTGGCAGTTCCAGCGACCGATGTGATGGCCGGCACCACGCTTTCCGGTCCAGAGCCCGCCTTGCGCGTGAGAATTAGCAGCATGGCCGATTCTTGCAGGGAAACAGCACTCCCCGTGTCCCCCCCTTGCAGATGAAGCGCCAGATTCATGCGCCGGGTAGGCTCTGGACTCTTTTATACCGCGCCCACGGCACACGCCGAGCGCATGTTGGCGATCAGCGCCGGGAAGTCCCGGCCCAGCGTGGAGAGCGCCACGGCATCCGCCTTGCCATCCCGCAAGCCACGGTCCAGCTCCATGCATGCCCGCGCGAGCTCCGTCGCCCCAAGCATGCCAAGGATGGCCTGCATGCCATGGGCATGCAGGCATGCCTGGCCAAAATCGCCGCCCTCGACGGCCTCATGGATCCGCGTTACCACGTCCGCGCGTTCGGCGCATACGCGCCCGGCCAGATTGACATAGAGATCCTCGCGACCGAACAAGAGCTTGATCCCCGCAGCGGCGTCCAGGCCCGGTATGCCCTTCAGGGCTTCCACCACCGCTGACGCAGGGGGGCTCGCCTGCGCCGCCACATCCATCCTTGTCCCCGCGCCTGCCTGGCCGCGATCCGCGCCCCCTGGTTTGGCGACGGGCGGTAGCCATGCCGCAATGGTGCGGAACATCGCCGCTGGGTCGATCGGCTTTGAAATATGATCGTTCATCCCGCCCTCGATGCAGCGGATGCGGTCAGCCGACATCGCGTCGGCCGTCAGCGCCAGCACCGGCAGGGCCTGCAGGCCCAGGCCGTGGCGAATCGCGCCGGTGGTCTCTATGCCGTCCATGCCGGGCATATGGATGTCCATCAGCACGATATCGAATGCGTGCTCCTTGAGCGCCGCCAGCGCCCGCGAACCGTCGCCGGCAACGTGCACGTCCATGCCCACCAGTTCGAGAAGACCGCGCGCAACCTCCTGATTGATCGGGTTGTCCTCGACCAGCAAGACCGTGCGCCCGTGCAATGCCTGCCACTCCGGCCCGGCGAGCGAGCGGCCATCCGATACCGCGGTATCCGCATGCCAAAGCCCGGAGTCCGGACCGGCGGCCCTGTCCGCTCCCGCAATCTCCAGCGATACCTCGAACGAAAAGGTACTTCCCACACCGGCCTGGCTCCGCGCAAGGACGCGCCCGCCCATGAGTTCCGCCAGTTTCCTGCAGATCGCAAGCCCTAGCCCCGTGCCTTCAAAGCGGCGGTTCATCGCGCTATCCAGTTGCTGGAACGGCGTGAAAAGCTGTGGCAACTGTTCCGGAGCAATGCCTACGCCCGTGTCCTCGACCTCGAAACACAAGCCGATATGGCTGGGGCGCGCGAGCGGCTCCCCNAACACAAGCCGATATGGCTGTCGCGCACGAGCGTCTCCCTGACTCGCAGGGATACCTCGCCGCGATCCGTGAACTTCAACGCATTGCTCAGGAAATTGATCAGGATCTGCCCGACCCGCAGTGGATCGCCGACAAGCCTGAGCGGAATCGCGGGGGACGTGGAAATGGACATCATGACGCCTTTCGCTTCCGCCGTTTCCCGGAACAGGCCAGTGACACGGTCCAGCAGTTCGGACAGGTGGAACTCGCGCGCGTCGATGGTGATCTGTTCCGCCTCGATCTTCGAGAAATCCAGGATATCGTTGACGATCCCCAGCAAGTGCCTGGCGGATGCGCTGATGCGCGCCAGATAGCGATCCAGCTTGTCCTCGCCCTCCCTGTTCAGCGCCAGATGCGACATGCCGATAATGGCATTCAGCGGCGTCCTGATCTCGTGGCTCATATTGGCCAGGAACTTCGCCTTGACGCGCGCAGCCGATTCAGCCGCCTCGCGGGCTGCCGTCAGCTGCAGAGTTCGCTCTTCGACGCGTGCCTCCAGCGTGTTGGTAAGCAGCTCCAGGGCCTGCCGGGTGCGCTCCTGATCGGTGATATCCGCGGCCACGGTACCGACGCCGATGATGCCCGCATCGTCCGGCCCGCGCACCGGGAACTTGACCATGCGGAAGACACGTTCATAGCCGTAACGAGGACTGATCGTATGCACCTGGCTTTGGCATGTTCCGCTGGCCAGTACCAGTTCGTGCATATCGCGGCTGATCTCCGCGATACGGCGATTCGGGATGATGTCCCAGTCGCGGCATCCCACGGCAGCGCCGTACGGCACCCCGATGGCCTGCTCGTAAGCACGATTGGCCATGATGCCTACGCCCTTGAGGTCCTTGTAGGCCAGCCCGGTCGGCACGTTCTCGCTGAACGCGCGCGTGCGTTCCTCGTTCTCGCACACACTGCGGCGCGCGCGCCACTGGAATGCCGCCAGCGCAAGGATCAGCCCGATCGCGATCGCGGTAAGACTCACGATCGCCGTCCGGACCAGGAAGTACGACTGATAGGCTTCGTCAACGTGTAGCTCGACGACCAGCCCCATGTCCTGGCTAGCCAACCATCGACCAGCCCCGACGACCTTGTGCCCGTCATAGCCGTCATAGCCATCGGCGGCCACCGTCTCCTCGTCTCTAGCCGCCAGCAGCTGCGACGCCAGTTTGGTCGGGGCGTCGCCAGCGCCACCCCGCACCAGCGAATCGCCGGCAGGCTGCTTGCCGGCCACTCTCGCCCACAGCGGCCCGGAGACATCTTGCCGCGGACGATCCGGCGCCGCCTGGCGCTCCAAGGCACGGGTCGGGGAGAGAATGCGCGCGGAGGAATCGATCGCGTAAGCCTCGCCCGTTTCGCCTATCCGGCCCGCCTTGAGAATCTTGAATAGCCTCACATAGGGATCGACACGCAGGCACAGGTAGCCAGCGATCTCTCCATCCGCATCGATGCGTGCGCATGCAAGCTGATAGAACATCCCGGCCGGCTGCTCGGCGCCCAGGACCATGAGCGGCAGCGTCGAGACAGTGGGCCGAGAGATGGCAAATCCAAGCTCCTGCGCCCCCCGCAACGTGCTTTTGGTCTGCTCGGTCAGGTTCGAGATGTTGACATAGCGCGGGCTGCTCGCCGCGACAATGGTATGGTCCGGCCTGATCAGGGCATAGCCGTCGAAGCCCCGGCTCCTATAGATCGGCAGAATCCACTGATCGAATTCAGTCAGCAATTCCGCGCGGCCGGGATCGGCCAGGATGCGTTTCACCAGTTTTATCAGGGCAGGACTCTCGGCAATGGTCCCGACCCGCCCCGCCGAATCCTCTCCCATGGTCCGGTTCAGGTCCGATATCGCCTGCAGCACGCCTTTCAGGCGGCTTTCGGCACTCCGATGAAATTGCTTTTCGAGGCCCCGGAGCACCTCGTGGCTCAAGACCAGCAGCAATACGACGGCGACCGCCGTCATGATGAAATTCAGGCGGGTTTCTCTACCGCCCGTCCCTCGCAGACTCCTGAAGTAACGCTTCATCATGCTTTCCTGCGACGGTTTTCGGCTTATAAAACGTTGGCGGCGTTCCGGCCCGGTTCCGGCAGATAACGCGCCCTTGATTTTTGGTTTTCGTCACTTTTCTGGTTTTCGTCACTTTTTATTGACGGCCTGGCAGGATGGATCAATCAAGAAACAGCGTTGTCAATTCAATTGCGGATTTGACTTGCAGTTTCTCCATCAAGCGCGCCCGGTGATTTTCCACGGTACGGACGCTGATCCCCAGTTCCGTGGCAATCGCTTTGCTGGTCTTGCCGGTCGTGACGTGCCAGGCAACGACTCGCTCCTTCGGGGTCAGGAGTGCAAGCCGCGTGCGTTTGTCGGCCGAAGCCAGCCTCTGTTCGTGCATCTGGCGGCTGCGCTCCAGCGCACCCCGCACTTTTTGTACCAGCATTGCGCCATCGACCGGCTTCTCCAGGAAATCGAGCGCGCCCGCCTTGATCGCCTTGACCACCGAAGCGACCTCGGAGTAAGCGGAGACAAAGATGGTAGGCGGAAAAACGCCCATGCCGACCAGCGCGCCCTGCACCTGCAGGCCGCACATCCCCGGCATGCGCAGATCGCAAACCAGGCATTCAACCGGAGCCGGTCGGTACGATTCGACAAACTCGCGAGAGGAAACAAACTGCCTTATGTCTGCGCCAAGACCGCGGAGCAACTCATGGTATGTCCAGAGCACAATTTCATCGTCGTCGACCAGATAGATTACGGATCGTTCAACTGACACAGCCTACGCCTCCATTTCCTGATGCCTTGCTACCGGATGCCGGCCGGTCTGCAAGTTCACCGCGCTGCGACCGATAGGCCGCGTGACACGCACTCCCCCGTTGGCACAGTAGGCCAGCATTATTCTGAAGTGGAAATTGGGTAATCCCCGAGTCGCGGGCAAGCAGAGAAACCGAAAATTGGCTCGACCGAGTGATCATCTCGGTACGCATTCCAATAAAAAACTCAGTCGCCTCATCCACCAGGCATACCGGGAAGAAAGGTGTGATTTTTTCGCCTCCCGGCATATTAATGATTTTAACCATTATTATAAAATATTATAATAATCCAAGATTAAAACCATATATCTCTTAAGCCGCAATCGATGCCCTGATGAAGATGGAGGCGACGACCCGCGACCTGGGCTGGCATCCTGCGCGGGCACGAGCCTGGGGATCAGGCCGCGGCGATGGAACCATGACCATGGCTGCGCGCTTGCCTGCCGCGCACCAGTGCATGAAGCAGCCCGGCGCTGCCGGCGCCAGCCAGGCGGAAGAACTGACAGGCTACTGCCCGTGGCTCATGAAAATGCCGCATCCGGCACTGTGGTGCCACTGAGCGAGGATGGTGGGGTGCGGACCAGTGCTGCGACCGTATCCAGACAGGACATGGCCTGTCTGATAACGCCCATTTCCTGACCGGGGTCGCGCGCGGCCTGAACCACCAGCCTGGCACTCATGCACAGTCGCAAGGCGCTGACAGGGACACCCGCCCTGTGACCACAGTCGACCGGCTGACCGATCTGATAGGCCAGAGCGTCGGCGCCGCGCCCCGGCCTTTGCAGCCGATGATAGATGCCAGCCGTTTCGTCGCGGCTGAGCACAGCCTGGCCGCCATGCGAAGCCGACCGATACAGCAGGAAGGGGTAAATGGTCTGAATATCGTCCCAGTTCGACGGGCTGTCCAGCGCCGTGCGGTCCAGCGCCGGTACATCCAGGATGGAAAAAGCCGGATCGCGGCTCAGCCTTTGCCGGATGGCTTTGGCGAAGCGCCGCAGAATGCCCTCGACTTGCGGGGCTGGCACCGCACGGAACTCGCGCAACTCATGGACCGCGGCCTGCCAGCGCAGCAGCAAGCCAAAATTCGCATGCGATCCGAGGGATTGCGCGCATGGCCAGTCGTGCGGCCACTCCTCGCGAGCAGAGTAGAGGCGGAGTTCCGCAGGGATGCCTCGCTGGCGCAGCGTCTCGCCGGCCACCGCCGGCAGCAGCAGGGCGCCGGAAAACGATGGCCCTGCCACGAACTTGGAACCGGTCAGCGCAATCATGAAGCCGTTGCGCAGATACGCCTGGATGGTGCCCGGCTCGATGCGGAACTGGCAGGCATCGACGAGGACCTGCACCGCCGCTGGCCAGCGGCGGTGCAGGCGCATCACGCACGAGATGCTTGGCGCAATGCATCCGGTCTTGGAGACATCGATCAGCACCAGCAGCACATGGCGTCCGTCATGCACGGCCTGGCTGACGAGCGCTTCGATTTCCATGTCGACCACGTCGGCATCCCGGAGACTGCCATCGGCGTGACGGATCGGCACATTGAGGATGTCGCTGGCGCAGGCCTGGCCAAGGGATTCGCCCGGGTTGGTGATACGGCCCAGCGCGTTATAGGTGCTGAAGTGCCGCCCGGTCAGCGCCGCGGGCACGCCGCTGCCGCTCTCGGCCTCGCCGGCCAGGATCACCAGGGGCCGGACCGGGACGCCACTGGCGCCGCCATCCCCCGACAATCTCGCCGCCACCTGCGCCGCAAGCAAATGCACATCGGTGCCCGACGCCGAGAAGACGAGCCCGGGGTCAAGGGCATGATCGATGCCGCACAATGCCAGCAACTCGCCGCGCAACCGGTCCATCTCGCGGCGATACAACTCGGCCGCGGGCTGGTGCGCCAGCCCGCCGGCCAGCCGGCCGCGAAGTCCGTCCGCCACGGCGAGCGCCGCCGGCGAGATCCCCGAGGAAGTGGACGAGCCAAAGGCAACCAGCCCCGGTGAAGCGCATGGCTGGCAACCATACTTGTTCCGGCCAGTGACGGGGTCCAGCGCGATGCGATGATCCCCGCCGCTCACCAGCAGGTCAGCCGTCGATGGCAGCGGCATCGGGAGCGTGCGATCGGTCGGCATGGTCGGCATGGCTGGCGTTGATCAGCATGGTCCTGAACGCAGCGAAGATCTTGTGCATCTGCGGCTGCTTGTAGGGAAAAAGATCGACCGGATCGATATCGTGCACGACCATGGCCGTGTCCGCCTCGAACACCAGCAACTCGCCATCCGGCGTCTCGGCGCAATCCAGGCCGACATAGTCAAGGCCCAGCCGCTCCTGGATCAGCGCGAGTGCATCCTTGTGACGCAGCGCGAAGGTGTGGTCGAAGTCGCGCATGATCGCCGCTTCTTCATCCCGCTTGGCCGCGCTCTCCGCCATGCCGGCATTGAGATAGTGAATCATCCAGTGCTCGGAGATGCCGACGTGGCAGACGTACGGGCGCCCTTCGATCAGCACAAGCCGGTATTTCCGGTACTGGCCGTCCGCGTTCCGGTAGTCGATGAAGTAAGAGACGTAGAACGCGGGCTCCTGGCTGTGCGCCAGGTAGCCGGCAAGTTCGGCCGCGTCGGCTATCTTCTCCAGTCCCTTGCCGGCATGCGAACCAAGGGGCCTGACGATGATCGGGAAACTGCCCTCGCCCAGCACCGACGAGATCGCTGCCTGCCCACTGGCGACACTCGCCAGTACCTGGCGATCCACGCGCCGGGTCGGCGGCATGCAGATGCCCGGAGCCGACGCCAGTATCGACGCAGCCGTGTCCCGCGACAGCAGTTGCAGGCGATCCGGCATGTTCAGCACTGGGCGCGGCCAGATGGCGGCGAGTGCGCGCAACTGCTCCAGCACAGGCTGGGTACGGTCGGATTCGCCGACTCCGATAAAGAGCACATCGTGCTCCGGCACGGCCTGCGGCAGCGGGTTTTCCGGGGTGACATACAGTGCGTCGAGCGCCACGTCGGAGTTGCCCAGCAGGCATTCGATCGGGGTGTTGGCCATCAGGTCGCCCGACACCATGACGGCCAGCACGCGCAGGCGAACGCCATCACCGCGCAAGGTCGGCAGATGATAAAGCTGCCGCGTCTGCAGCGCCTCGGCCTGGACGGTCATGGCGAGCGCATGATCGCCGATCAGTTGCAGGACCAGCGAGAGATCCATCAGTGCGTTCGCGTCGTCCGGATGCGACTCCAGATGCTTGATCAGTTCCGCGCCGAGCGGGCGCAGATCCTCATTCTGGTGGGCCGCCCGCAGCAGGTAGCGCAGACCGATCAGGGTGTCCGGGCCCGGCGCCTGGGTCACGGGGTCATGGATTGCATTCATTGTAGCAAGTCGCTGGCTTCGGAAATGGATAACGGTGCACTCAGCGACCGGCCGAGCGCAAGGGTGGCGCCCAGCAGGACATCAATGTCCTGCTCGGTGCTGCGATGATTGAAAAGGGCAACCCGGATCGCGAAGCGGCCGTCGAGCACGGTCGATGACGGTGCGGCCACGCCGGATTCCTGCAGGGCGACGACGAGATCGCGGTTGACCTGTTCGATGGCGCCGTGTGCATTCAGCCCGGTGCCGATGAAGCGGAAGCAAACGATATTGAGCGATGGCGGCGCCAGCATTTCCAGTTCCGGCTCGGCATCGATGCGCCGCGCGAGTTCCTGCGCGAGCGCGCAGGTATGGGCGATCATGCCGCCCAGGCGCTCGGTACCATAGACCTTGATCGTGAACCAGGTCTTCAACGCGCGAAAGCCGCGCGAGAGGTCCGGCCCGAAATCGCAAGGCCAGGGCGAGCCGGCCGCCATGCCGCGCTCGCCGCGGCTGAGATAGGTGCCTTCGTGCGTGGCAAAGGTGCGCAAGTGCAATTGCCGGTCCCGGACCACAAGGAAGCCGGCGTCATAGGGGACTTGCAGCCATTTGTGGAAATCGAAGGCGATCGAGTCTGCCTGTTCGATTCCGCGCAGGCGCGGGGCCAGTTGCGGGCACAGCATGGCCAGGGCGCCGAAGGCACCGTCGACATGAAAATGCAGTTGCTCCCGGCGGGCAATGCGCGCGATCGCTGCCAGGTCGTCGATGGCACCCGTATCCACGGTGCCGGCAGTGCCGACCACGAGAAATGGCGTAAAGCCGGCAGCGCGATCGACGGCAATGGCCGCCTCGAGACATGCCATATCCATGCGCCCCAGATCGTCAACGGGAATCGATCGCAGGTTGTCTTTTCCCAGGCCGGCGAGGTCCATGCCCTGCGCGATGCAGCCATGCGCCCTGGCCGAGGTGTAAGCACTCAGGCGGCGCGAAGCTTGCGCCACGCCGCCCGACCGGACGCCACTGCCGAGCGCCCGGGTCCTGGCGACCAGCACGCCGGACAGATTGGCCATGGAGGAGCCGGTCAGGAACAGGCCGCTCGCATCCTGCGGGAAGCCGAACAGCTCGATCACCCAGCGCAGCACCTGCCACTCCACCTCGACCGGGATATGGTCGCGGCCACCCAGATTGGCATTGAGCCCCGCCGCGAGCATTTCCGCCAGCATCCCGACGGGCGTCCCCCCGCCATGCACCCAGCCCATGAAGCCGGGATGCGCATTGCCGACCGCAAACGGCAGGATACTGTCCATGAAGGTCTGGTGAACCTGGTCCAGCCCGCTTCCTTGCCGGGGCAAGGGCTCGTGAAAACGCCCGCGCACCGCGTCGGGAATCGGCTGCCAGACCGGCCGCTCGCGAATGCCCTGGAGATAATCCAGCATATCGTCGAGCATGCGGTGGCCCTGCGCCCTGAGCCCGCTCCAGTCGACGGGGTCGAGACTGGCGGGGACTGGCTGCCGGCGGCCCTCGTTGGTTGGTGTTGACATGGCTATTGGCTGTCCGGAAAACGCACGTACCCCTGCCGAGGGGCGTCGCGCGACCTCGGTTCCGGGACATCGTGCAGGGGATCATAGCGTCGGGCCGCTGGCGCGTTTTGAAGAGGATGGCGGGTTTTTTGCCTTATTTCTCCGGGAAACGCTGAACATCGCCCATGCCCCGCTTCCGCTCAAAGCGGCGGGCCAGGCTCCCGGCCGCCGGGGGCACCAAAAAAACAACACCACCGCCCGCCTTAACACAATCCGATAATTTGCGAGCGCCGTCGCACGCGACGATAATTGTGTCGTCAAGCATCTTAAGCAACGCTCCCGCCTCTCCTCACCCCTGCCCTCCTCCCATGCAGCCACACCAAGGCCTACCCCATCCCCAACGAAACTGGGCCATTCTCACCGTGTTCTGCGGCCTCATCATGGCTGTGCTCGACGGCTCGATCGCCAATATCGCGCTGCCGTCGATCTCGCGCGAGCTAGCGTCGGACCCATCCAGCACCATCTGGGTGGTCAACGCCTACCAGCTCACCGTCACGGTGTGCCTGCTGCCGCTGTCCTCGCTGGGCGACATCCTTGGCTACAAGCGCGTGTACCGCATCGGCCTGGCGGTCTTCCTGGTGGGTTCGCTGTTGTGTGCGCTCTCGCCAAGCCTGCCGGTGCTGGTGGCGGCGCGGGTGGTGCAGGGCATCGGCGGGGCCGGCATCATGAGCGTGAATACGGCGCTGGTGCGCTTTATCTACCCGCCCACCAAACTCGGCCGCGGCATTGGCCTGAATGCGCTCGTGGTGGGCATCACCATCGCCGTGGGTCCTTCGGTGGGCGCGCTGATCCTGTCCATCGCCAGCTGGCCGTGGCTGTTCGCCGTCAATGTGCCGGTGGCGATCTTCGCGCTGGCGCTGGCACGCACGGCGCTGCCCGCGACGCCGCCCCAGCCGCATGGCTTCGACTATCGCAGCGCGCTGCTATCGGCCGCGGTGTTCGCCTTGTTCATCCTGGGTGTGGACGGCGCGGGCCATGCCGCGTGGCGGCCTGCCGCGGCGGCCGCGCTGGTGGTGGCTGCCACGCTGGGCTGGTGGCTGGTGCGCATGCAACGCGGCAAGCCGGCGCCGCTGGTGCCGGTGGACCTGTTCGCCAGCCGCTCGTTCACGCTGGCGGTGGGTACGTCCTTCTGCTCCTTCATGGCGCAGATGCTGTCCTTTGTCGCACTGCCCTTCTACCTGGAATACCAGCTTGGCCGCTCGCTGCATGAAACCGGGCTGCTGATCACGCCGTGGCCGTTGATGGTGGCCATCATGGCACCGCTGTCGGGGCGCTTGTCCGACCGGTATCCCGCCAGCGTTCTGGCTGGCATCGGGCTGACGTTGCTGGGCTCGGGGCTCGTGGGGCTGGCACTGCTCGGGCCGGATGCTTCAAGCTTTGCCGTGTGCTGGCGCATGGCGATGTGCGGGCTGGGGTTCGGTTTGTTCCAGTCGCCTAACAACCGGGCCATGATCGGGGCGACGCCGCCCGCACGCAGCGGTGGCGCCAGCGGTGCGCAGGCGACTACTCGGTTGCTTGGGCAGACTACGGGGACTGCAGTGCTGGCGTTGTTGTTCAGCATCGATCAGGGTGGCGCTGCGCGGGTGGCGCTTTGTGTGGCGGCTGCCGTTGCGGGGGTTGGGGCGGGGGTTAGTTTTAGTCGGTTGCGGGGGGGTA